>CAZFUR010000220.1:0-4276 GCA_964522245.1 uncultured bacterium
TTCTTATCTATTTTAAAAATTTATTTTTCCAATTCAATACCCAGTTTGTCTAAAACCGTGCCTTCGACTCTCGATAATTCAAACAAAGATTTATTCAGATCAATAATTGAGCTTATTTCTTTTATTTTAGCCTTAGAGAGTTCTTCTTGAAAAATCAGAACATCGTGACTGGTAGATGCCCCCGTCTCCAATTTTTTTATCTCTGAGTTAAGCGCCTCCTCCGCCAACCTGCGCGAAGCCTTAGTCGCCTTCACTCTCTTAAAGTTTGTTCTCACGTTGGCGACGGCATTTGATACATCACGAACCAGATTTAGCTTTATCCTATCCGACTCATACTCAAGATTTTTCAATTCTATCCGAGAAATTTCCGATTTGGATTTTGCGACTCTGTTACCCAGTGGGATTTTCACCTCAACCCCAAGAATCCATTCTCTAGTCTCTTCTGAAGCAACTTTATCGAGAGTATTCCCAAAATTACCGTCAACGCCTTTCATATTGTACCGCCCCACAAAATTAACCTCAGGCAACCGCTGATTACGATAAAATCTGGTTTCCATTTTTTTTGATTCTATATTCTTTTTAGCAATCAGATATTCCGATCTTTTTGACAAAGCGTTCTTTAAACTCTCATCAAAAGATAAATTTTTCTCTTTGACCAAAGGCTCGTCAATAGGAACAACTTTCTTTCCTATTATATCCATTGTATCTAAGTAAATTAACGTTTTAAGATCATTTTCTCTCTGAGAAATACGCTGTTCACCAATTATCACAGCCTCTTCTCTAGCGGCGACTCCGGCTTCTGACTGAGTAATTTCTATCGGAGGCAAAATACCGACTTCAACTCTTTTCTTGTTATCTTCCAATAACGTTTTTGCAAGGTTCAAAGACTCTTTGTAGACCTCATATTCCCTTATAGCCAACACCAAATCCCAATATTTCACTTGCACTCTATTTAGAGTATTTATCAAGACATTCCTGAGTTCCTCTTCAGAAATTTCTTTATTAATGCGTGCGATTCTCAATCTTATTAGGTTAGATGCCAATCCAAAATTCTTCAATAGGGGCTGTGTGAGAGAAAAGCTCAAGACTCCGTCGTATTCCGACTCAAATCTAGTAACGGTTCCAGTCGTTTTAGTATCTGAAAAACTCAGATCGTATCTAGTTCCGATCGGTATTAGTCCGGATATTCCCGTATCGAATCTTAGAACATCGCTCTCTAAACAATCAAAACCGGTTGATGAACGGGTCAACGATGTTGTTGGGGTTTTCGCATCCATATAATTCATGGAAAAATCATAATTGGGATCGAATATAGCTTTCTCCGCCGCTTCTCTCCAACTAAAAATAACAGGTTTATTTTTGAGTATAGCTATACTAAGATTGTTTTCAATAGCCAACGCATAACAATCGGATAGTTTCAGTCTTTGCGTCTCACCGGCGTAAGTATCTGTTATAAAAAAAAAGAGCCAGCTCAAAAAAACGGTCATCCGCAACAATTTAAACATCTCACCCTCCAATTTAGCATATGCGATTATCTTTTTCGACACCGAGCATCGGTCTGCCCTTTTTCTTATCTAACAGACCCAATACCCCATACTTCTGAAACCTGCGGTAATTCTGGTAGAATACTTCCCTTGTCAGATTATATTTTTTACATATCTCGCTTATATTGGCTTTCTTAGAAGTCGCCGCATCACGCATTATTTCCAATCTTATTTGCACCGGATCATTCTGGTTAATAAAAGATTCTAAACCGAAATTAAGTTTTCTGCTAAAATTATTTTCCGAATAATTTGGCAACTGTCTTTTTGGACTTAACTGACTATCTTCCCCGAGAGAAGCCTCTAACTCTTTAGTCTTCGCATCAAACAATCCCCTGAGTCCATATTTTCTTTTTTTCCTATCTAAAATATAGAAATCCTGCCGATTGAAAGTGAAACATCTTTTCAATTTATTTATGCTGACGGATGGATTAGCATAACCGCTCCTTAAAAACTCATACTTGCTGATAACAAGGTCATCAAGGGGATAAACATATTTCCCATTCCTGGTGACATATTGGTCCCGAAACCGATCAAGATAATATTCAGCAAGTTCAACAATATCATCGATAACAACAGATTTTCTGACATAATCGTCTGCACCAGCCTTCATTGCCTGCACAGCAATTTCTTCAGACCCGGAATCGGTAGTCATAATTATCTTAAGTTCCGGCATTATTCCTCTAATTTTCTTTATTAGCTCCACTCCATTACCGTCAGGTAACTTGTATTCCAAAAAAACGATACACGGTTCATAATCTACAATAATTTTTGATGCTTTAGCCGAATTGCCGCAAAAAACAACTTCATAGTTATCAATAGCCAAAGACTTCTTTATCGTTTCACACATTCCCTTATCATTGTCTACAACGAGAACCCTTCTAGCAAACATACTGCATATTTCCTTTCCAAAAAGTTTTACAGGTAAAAGCTGAAAATCAAGAAGAGACATATTACCAATGAAACTCTAAAAATTCAATATAAAAACTACCAATATTTTAATTTTTTCAGATATATTTTTTATCCGGTTCATTTTTAGGAGCGATCGACTTATTAAAACAAAAACAGTTTTTATTTTTTTTGCACAAAATATACTATTTTTTAAACAAAAAAAAGGGCAAGGTTTCAAACCTTGCCCTTTTTTTATAAAAACAGTTATTTACTAATACTTTATATTCAGTTCCCACTTTAAGAACATAGCTGTATCCGCACTATCGTAATAGTAGCTACCCGGAGCCATGACCTCATACTTCACGTATGCAGAAACATTTTTAGCCAAATTCCATTTACTGATCCCTTGAAACATCTCGCCTCTAACTTTACCATCGCCAAACAGTCTACCGCGATTATAAATCTTAGGGCACTCATCCGCTTCAAGATGATCATAGAACAAGCTTATAGACCACCAAGGCACTGGACAAAAACCGGTACCTATTCTCAATTTGTGAGTATTCGTCACATACGCAACGCCGTCTTCGGTAGCACGAGTGAGCAACAATATCTCAGCATCATGCTGACCGGGCCAACGACCGTTTAGCGGATCCCAAGCCTCGATCCTGTCGGTATCGGGATCGTCGCCTGATGTATAAAAATAACCGGCCATAACCCACGGTTTCAAAGAAGTCACAGGGATATTATATTTACCTGTCACATAAGCTCCCAAACCTCTTCTGTGTTCTCTTCCATCTTTACCAAACTGGACAGCCAACTCAGAATCATACTCAAAATCTTTCAAAAGGGTCCCTGATATCTTACCACCAAAAGTATGTAGTTTTTCATTTTGGCTATAATTGTTACCCGATAAAGGCTGACCGTTAGCCGCTTTGTAAAGATAATACTGTTCCAATTTTATATCATCAAAATATTTTGACGTGATATAATAACCGAACATTCTAGACTCGTCTTCAAGCATAGCGTGATGAGTCGGATTAAACCTGAAGAACTTACGGTCATGACGGTTATTCTCCATGATAAGCGCATCAATGTTTGTTTTCAGGTCATCAAGATGCAACGTAGCTTTTATACCGTCAGTGTAGTTTGATCTGGAACCGTCAAGCGGAGTACCGTCAAACAAAACAAAACCTTTACCGTAGATAAAATCTTGGCGACCGAACCTAACAGAAACAGGCAAATCGAAAGGTCTCTTTATATCTACATAAATGTTATCGAAGAATATCTCATCCATATCAGCATCATGCGGATTATGTTGCATCCATGCACGACACTCATTAGTCAACCTAAGATACGCACTAAACCATTTCCAAGGATCAGCTTTAAACCACATTCTTGTCCTAAAACGGAAATAATTCCTATTCTCTTCATGTTTGCTTAAAAACAGAGCATTTTTGTAATACTCCTGACGGATACGTTCTTCGAGTCCCCAATGAAACTTTTCCCAAGTCTTTTTCTTCGGCAACATGGCATACAAATCCTCAACCATACCCGGAATAAGATACCTATCCGCCTGTTGTTCCGATGTCACTCCCGCCTTAGGAGTAACAGCAGGCTTGCTCGTTCCCTTAGCAAACGACAAACCAGACAGTCCCACCAGAAAAAGAACCGCACAAACAAATTTACGCATCAACATACTCTTCTCCTCTTTTCTAAGATTAGAAACCTGTTAGTAAATCTTTTCTTAATTTAATGCTACTTAAAAGTTCTTGTTTGAGATCTTAAAGAATCATTCAAAAGGATAGGAACGTCTTGCGAACGTATCGAGCATCAACAATCTTGCG
>CAZFUR010000221.1:0-4243 GCA_964522245.1 uncultured bacterium
ATTATTGTTAAAATATTTGGCAGGGTCTTCCATAGACTCACCGACAAGGCTATCGGCGGCAAAATGAAAAATTGCGTCAATTGAAAAATCCCGTATTACTTTATCCACAAGTTCTTTATCGCCGACTCTCCCCACAATCAGTTTAGCGCTAGGATGAACCGCTTCTTTGTGTCCTCTCACCATAGAATCCAAAACAACTACGTCATATCCCCGATTCACTAAAAACTCAACCGTAACACTTCCTATATAACCGGCTCCACCGGTCACCAAAATATTCATTTTTTACCCCTGTACAATGCTTTTAAGTTTGCGAGTTTCTTTTTCAGGAGAATTTTTTTGACCGCAGACATACGATCCACAAACAAAACTCCGTTAAGATGATCGATCTCGTGTTGAGCAACTACAGCCAACAAACCTGTAAACAACTGCTCATGGCTCTTGCCGTCTTGGTCATTAAAAGATACCGTAACCGACTCATTGCGGGATACATCTCCCAAAATATCAGGGAAACTCAAACATCCCTCTTCCATGACGACACACTCATCGCTTCTGGCAACAATCTGCGGATTGAAAAGAACAAGTTTACGTCCATTCTCATCACTAACACTCGTATCGATAACGGCAAGCTGTTTCGCCTCACCTATCTGGTGAGCAGCAAGACCGATCCCATTGGTTTTATACATAATCTCAAACATCTCTTCCACAAGAGAATCGTAAGACGAGATATCTTCCAAGGGAATAACCTCACCTTTTTTTCTCAATACAGGATTACCGTATATACAAATTTCTCTCATCTGCAGACACCTCAAGCGTTGGATAAAATCTAACCAATAAAGATTTACCAAAAACAGCAAAAAAAGACAAGATTTATAAAAAAGGGAAGGTGATGTTATTTATCGTAATGGCTGAAAAAGGAATCAATCTCACTGCTATCGATATGTTTCATTTCTTTTTTCAGTCTTCTTTTGAGTTCATCAATATCGGAAACTGTTTTTCGTCTTTTTTCCTGGGGAAGATTCAAAAGCCTTAACTTCTTCTTACCATGTTTCTCTTCTGTCTTGTAGAGAAAAAGTTCTATTTTAACGTTTCCGATAAACGAAAGGCTTCTACAGAAACTCGGAGGAAATTCCGGAGCAATAATCATCATTGACGGAACAACATCAGGATCAATATCGTATCTTGGGTATAGATCTTTCAAGTTAACGCGCAAATCCATGACAAACTTCAGTTTGTTAAGGAACTTCACAAGTGAAACGTCTCCGCCATCCGTCAACAGATCGATTAAAACAAGTTGCCCCTCATCCGTAACCGAAAGAATATCTACAACGCCGTACTCCCTGCATCCCAGATCAAAATCCACTACAGAAAAATCCAGATCCATTTTTTCCAATTCATCTAAAAAAAGAGTTGCGAGCTCTTTTTTATCGAGACCAAACTTATTGTCGTGAGCCATTTTATCTAACCCCTTCTTATCTCTACTCAATACAACTCCATTATATCATTAAACCCGTTATTTGTAAAGAACAAAAAAACAAACCATTCGTTATAAATAGATTTTTAAATTCTGTAAAGAAAAATCTGACAAATTTTTTTGCTTTACAAAGCATCTGTTATAATTAGAATTAAGATTGTCCTTAAGTATAAATACAGCCTATTGTTACCGAGGGAAAAGATGATCAATCGAAAAGAAGGTAAAGTCATAAAAGTTACCGCTAGTGAGACGTATGTAGAAATTATTCCGCCTGAATCGTGCAAAAACTGTTCAGGTTGCGCAACAAAAAAAAATCAGGTTATTATAACAGACAACGCAAACAATATCTCTATAGGCGATTTTGTAAACGTCACAATAAAACCTTCCGCTTTTTTGAAAGCCGGGTTTTTCCTCTTTATTTTCCCGGTAATCGGACTCTTTCTCGGTATCGGAATAGCCTATTACTTTTTTCATTCGGATTTTGCTTATTTTACAGGGGGGGCTACAGGAATAGTCGTTTCTTTTTTCGTTCTTAAATTGTTTGCGACACAACTATCTGTAAGAGGACAGATAGTCAAACGGACAGATTTATCTACTGAGCGCTTGGTTTAACACCTCGCTTAATTTTTTCGCATCGTACGGTTTTTCTATCATATCACAGAAAAAATATTCTTTATAATTCGCGACAACCGGATCGTTGGAATATCCGCTAGCGACGATAGCTTTAACGTTCGGATCATCTTTTAACAGTTCTCGGACAGCGTCTTTACCACCCATACCACCGGGGATAGTCAAATCCATAATTACCACATCGAAGGGAGAATCTGTTTTTAAAGCCGCATTATATTTTTTTATCGCATCAAAACCGTCGACAGCAAAATCGACGTCATATCCCAAATGAGTCAATATTCTGCCACCGACATTACGCACAATTTCCTCATCATCCATTATCAAAACCTTACCTTTTCCACACAGAGGTTCGCCTTCTTTAGGTTTGCTCTCCTCCAACTGTTTGGAGGAGACGGGGAAATATATAGTAAAAACACTACCTTCCCCAATTTTCGATTTAACATCTATGTATCCGTCATGTTTTTTCACTATCGAATAGGTAATTGACAAACCCAATCCGCTACCTGTGTTTTTTGTGGTGAAATACGGATCAAATATTTTCTCTAAATACTCTTGTGCTATTCCAACTCCGGTATCGGATATTTTTGTTCTGATATATTTCCCGTTTTTGAGAGGCAATTTATCTTTTTTTGAGACCGAGACAGTCTCACAAACGACTTTTATGATACCACCGTCCGGCATAGCTTGGCTTGCGTTTATTATAAGGTTATTCAGAACCTGATTTATCTGCCCGACATCTATCTCCACAGGTAAAAGTTTATTTTTGATAACAATATCGCATTTAACGTTTGATCCCTTTAGGGCAAATTGAGCGGACGCTCTTACGACTTCCTCCATTGACGCTGTTTTTTTGATCGGCACTCCTCCTTTAGAAAAGGTCAACAACTGCATACTTAATTCTTTTGCCATCATCGACGCCTTTTCCGCATAAACCAAAGACTCAAAGATATCCTCTTTCGGGTCGGCTTCCATTTTCGCCAAAGATATATTTCCCAAAATCGCCGTCAGTAGGTTATTAAAATCATGAGCGATTCCCCCGGCAAGAAGCCCTAACGACTCCAGTTTTCTTTTTTTGATAAACTCTTCTTCCGCCCTTTTTCGTTCACTGATATCTTTCACAACACCCAGAATTCGATACGGTTTTTCGTTTGCGTCTTTAAAAAAAATCCCGCTATTTTCCACATATATGTAATCACCGTTTTTTGTTCTCAATCTATGTTCCATCTGATAATTCTTAAACGTTTTGAGCGCATTCTCAAAGACACCTCCAACATAGATAATATCCTCTTTATGGATAAGTTTTCTCAGATCGTTCAGAGAAAATTTCTGAAACTCATCATACGTATATCCGGTAATAGTTTTTATAGAACCGGACCACTGTATTTTTTCTTTATCAAGGTCATAATCATAAACGGCATAACCTGTTTTTTCGGCAATAACCCGATAACGTTCTTCGCTTTTATGAAGTTTCTCCTCAACAGATTTTTTTTCCGTCAGATCTCTTGCCACGGATAACACAAATTTACTTTCATGAATTTCAAGAAGGTCTGCTTTTACCTCAACAGGAAACGACCCGCCTTTTTTTGTTTTATGATTCGCCTCAAAAATAACAGTCTTTTTTTGGAAAATTTTATCCATAAATTTTTTGGGCGATACACCAATTCTCTCATCAAAAAGAGCAAAAGGGTAATACCCCAAAAGTTCCGATTTATCCCATCCCAACCTACAACAAGCGGAATCGTTAACATCTATTATCTTGCCGGGCAACCCATCCAGAGTAACATCATAGATAAAAACAATATCGTTACCGCTATTGAATATTTTGCAATACTTATCTTCTATAACCCTCAGATCGTTGATTCTGGCTTGGGCGATTTTTTCGTCTAAAAATTTTTGTTCTAGAAGTTGATCTTCCGCCTTTTTCATACGATGAGCCATTCCAATTAGGGAGGATAGCTCTATCATGTTCACGGGGGCCTTCAGAAAACCTATTGCTCCGTTTTTCAAGCTTCTCTCAACAATCAACTGATCACTATTTTCAGGAATTATTAGAATCAAAGGAATAGCTTTTGTTTTTTTGTCATTTTTCAACTGTTCACATAGGTCTAACTGCTCTTTGTCGGATAACCCGGATAAAATAAC
>CAZFUR010000222.1:0-4241 GCA_964522245.1 uncultured bacterium
ACTGGCACACTTTTAGGTTCACTTGGGCGGGATTATCCTAAAAATAGACCACTAATCTCTATGTTAACTAGATTATGAAATAAAAAAAATTATTCATTAAAACAACATTGACCACAAGTTCATATTCACAACATTGTTTTTTCACTTATGAAGATGAAAGTTAGCTATAAAAAGAGCACTCCTTCATAGATTTCACCTGCCAACGATAAGGAAAATCACGACACTGTTTAGGTCTTGCGCCATATATATCACAATTTTTTTTCGACTCGTTATAAAAAATACAATTCCCGTCTTCCTTTTCTATGATACTCAACCCCTGCCTATTATCTGTAACCTGCGTATACTCATCCACAAAATCCCTGTCGCTCATTCCCAAAAAAGATGATACCCTCTTTATATCTTTATCCGATAGATGGACATAACCACTCCATCTGCAACAAGCACCACATCCCTTGCATCCCATTAGTTCGCCTCCAAAACCTAATCTATTGTAAGAAGACCAGTATACCAATCTATCAGATATTGACCGTAAAAAAGTGTAACATAAGCCGCCACAGCCAAAAAAGGACCGTATGGAATAGCCGTATCACTCTTATCTTTGCGAAAACCATAAACAACGACGCTTCCTATCAAAGCCCCCAGAAGAGACGAAATAAAAATAATCAGTAACACCGATTTGTATCCCAAAAACGCTCCTATCATCGCCAAAAATTTAGGATCACCCAACCCCATAGCCTCTTTGCGAAAAATAATTTTCCCCAAAACAACAACTATTCTCAAAACAGAAAAACCCACCGCAATACCTAAAACCGAGTGAACCAATCCATCCAACCAGCCCGATCCCCCAACAAGTTGAGGAAAAATCACTGCCCCCCCTACACCAACCACCACACCAACAATATTCACCTCATCAGGGATAATATAATGTTTAAGATCTATCACCGTCGCCACAAGCAAACATCCCGACAACACTCCATAGTAAACCACAAAATATTGAGACCCAAAATGGACATACAGATAGGTACACATAAAAGCAAATAACAACTCTATTATAGGGTATTGTATAGAAATTTTCTTTGAACAGTACCTGCATTTAGCACCCAATATGAGATAACTTAATACAGGAATATTATCATACCATTTAATTAGATTATTACATTTCGGACACATAGAACGGGGAGCAACAACAGATAAATCATCAGGTATTCTACAAATGCAAACATTTAAAAAACTGCCGACCAATAAGCCGAATACAAAAACGATAAATATCACTATTAATCTCCATAAACAGCTTTCATTAAAGCAGTTTGCATTATTTCATGCGGAGCAGTCTCACCTGTCCATATTTCAAAAGCCCGTTCACCCTGATAAAGCAACATACTCAATCCCGTATACGCTTTGAGCCCACAAGACTTAGATTGCTTAACCAGATTAGTAATCGGTATATTATAGACAAGATCAAACACAACCGCTCTATCGGGTAACTTCGATACGTCAAACGGTAAAAAATCTTCACCCTTCATACCAATCGGAGTAGCGTTGACAGCGATATCCGTATCCCTCAAATACCTCTCAAGTTCCTCGTCATCGGAAGAAAGGTTAAACGAAGACGAAACATTTTTTAAATCATCAACAAGAACCTGAGCCCTTTGATAATCAATATCAAAAATACCTATACGATCCGCTCCTTCATAAGAACATTTCCTAGCAACCGCACAACCCGCCCCGCCTGCTCCCGCAACAAAGATCGATTTGCCATCCAATCCAATCCCCGATTCTGCTTTGATCGCCCTTGCAAACCCGTAACCATCAGTGTTGTATCCGATCAATTTACCCGAATCTTTTTTCACAGTATTAACCGCTCCCATTAACTCAGCGGATTCGTCAATACCGTCAAGAAACTGCATAACAGTTTTTTTGTGAGGAATTGTTACGTTAAAACCTTTAATGGAAGAATCCCGCCTCAAGCGATCTATTTCAGTAGATAAGCTATCGGGATGAACGGGAAATAGAAAATACTCCGCATCTATCCCAAGATGCTCGAACGCTCGATTATGCATATCCGGCGAAGCAGAATGCTCCACCGGATATCCTAACAAACCGTATATTTGTTTCTTGTCTGTCATATCGTCTCCAAGAAAAAACTAACTCCGAAGAATTTTATTTATAGCGTTAAGATAAGACCGAGAACT
Organism: uncultured bacterium; assembly: GCA_964522245.1. Taxonomy (GTDB): domain Bacteria; phylum Auribacterota; class Auribacteria; order Auribacterales; family Auribacteraceae; genus CAZFUR01. The sequence continues at coordinate 2,193 of CAZFUR010000222.1, forward strand.
CGCCTCTATGATATCGGTACTGACACCCTTACCACTGACTATTTTATCTCCGACTTTAATTTTAACCACTACTTCCCCAATAGCGTCTTTTCCTTTTGAAACAGATCTCAGACTGTAATCCAAAAGCTGTGCGTTTATTTTTACTATACGCTCTATAGTCTTATAAACCGCATCAACAGGACCGTCGCCACAAGAAGCATCTTGAAACACCTCTCCGTCTCTAATCAACCTTAAAGTTGCAGTAGGAATACTTTTGTTGCCACTCGTGACACTGACATATTCCAAAGAATACGTCTCAGGTACAGTCTTGCTGAAAGATTCCTCAACTATCGCTTCAAGATCTTCATCGAAAATATCTTTTTTCTTGTCAGCCAAAACCTTAAATTTCTCAAACGCCTCGCGTATTTCATCATCATCAAGAACAAACCCCAAATCTTCCAATCGGCTCTTGAAAGCATGACGACCGGAATGTTTACCTAAAACAAGTTTGTTACGCTCTAATCCAACATCTTCAGGTTTCATGATCTCATAGGTCGTACGCTCTTTAAGAACACCGTCTTGATGAATACCGGCTTCATGAGCAAAAGCATTATCCCCAACAATAGCTTTGTTCGGTTGAATAAGAAAACCTGTCAAGTGAGACACAAGTTTACTCGTCTTCATTATCTGCTGAGTATTTACATCGGTATACATTTTATCGAAAAAATCTTTTCTGGTTTTTATAGCCATAACCACTTCTTCCAGAGAACAGTTGCCGGCTCGCTCACCAATCCCGTTTATAGAACACTCCACCTGACGAGCACCCGCACGCACTGCCGCTAAAGAGTTTGCCGTAGCCAACCCAAGATCATTGTGACAATGAACACTTATGACAGCTTTATCTATGTTCGATACATTCTCGTACAGATACTTAACCGTATTACCAAAATCCTCAGGTATAGCATATCCAACCGTATCAGGAATATTCACGGTTGTCGCACCGGCATCTATGACAGCCTCCACCACTTTCGCAAGAAAAGATAACTCTGTCCTAGACGCATCCTCCGGAGAAAACTCAATATCTTCGATGAGTGATTTAGCATACTTCACAGACTCCACAGCTAAACGTAAAATCTCGTCTTCCGCTTTTTTTAGTTTATGTTGCATATGGATCTTTGAAGTCGCTAGAAAAACATGAATCCTACCCCGTTGCGCATACTTCAAAGCCTCAGCCGCACGATCAATATCCTCTTTTCTCGATCTGGACAAACCTGCTATGATAGGTCCTTTTATCTCCTGAGAAATAGCCTTGACCGCTTCAAAATCACCCGGCGACGCTATCGGAAAACCGCCTTCTATCACATCTACATTCATCCTGACGAGTTGCCTTGCGACTTCCAGCTTCTCTCGTATATTCAAACTCGCACCCGGAGCCTGCTCGCCATCTCTTAATGTAGTATCGAAAATAATTAACTTTTCACTCATTTTAAAAACCCAACCTTAAAAATTTAAATCTTTCTTTTCTATCCAGCTCATCATCCCTCTCAATTTGTTTCCAACCTTTTCGATAAGATGTTCCGAACCTTGGTTTCTTAAAGCGTTGAAAACAGGTCTATTCACTTTACACTCAAGAAGCCATTCGCGAGCGAATTCACCGTCTTGAATTTCCCGCAAAATCTCCTCCATTTCCCATCTTGTCTCATCTGTTATAATACGAGGACCTCTTGTCAAGTCACCAAACTCCGCAGTGTCACTGATAGAATAGCGCATTCCGGAAATACCTTTTTCATACATAAGATCTACGATAAGTTTTAACTCGTGAAGACACTCAAAATAAGCGACTTCAGGTTGATAACCCGCATTAACCAAAGTCTCAAAACCGGCTTTAACCAATTCCGTCACACCACCACACAAAACAACCTGTTCTCCAAATAGATCCGTCTCAGTCTCTTCCGAAAATGTAGTCTCGATAACGCCTGCTCTCGTTCCACCGATCGCCTTGGCATACGCCATACCCACGTTACGCGTATCGCCAGACGGATCCTGATGAACAGCAATCAGACAAGGAAC
>CAZFUR010000223.1:0-4237 GCA_964522245.1 uncultured bacterium
AACATGTTTAGCCCTACCCAGATCTTTCAGTGTGATATTTTCCAATTTTATCCCTAAATCTTCCGTAACACACTGACCACCGGTTAAAATAGCGATATCCTGAAGCATAGCTTTTCTTCTATCGCCAAACCCTGGGGCTTTGACTGCGGCACATTGAAAGGTACCTCTAATTCTATTCACCACCAAAGTAGCAAGGGCTTCGCCTTCAATATCCTCAGCAATGATCAAAAGAGGTTTACCCGCCTGAGCGACCTTTTCAAGGAGAGGTAACATATCTTTCAAGTTCGATATCTTCTTCTCATTGATAAGAATAAAACAATCATCCAACACAGCTTCCATTCTATCCGCATTGGTTACAAAATAAGGAGAAAGGTATCCTTTATCGAACTGCATTCCTTCAACGACTTCAAGATGAGTCTCTATCCCTTTTGCTTCCTCAACAGTGATAACGCCGTCTTTACCGACTTTATCCATAGCGTCGGCTATGATTTTACCGATCGTACTATCCCCGTTTGCCGATATTGACGCTACTTGAGAGATTTCTTTCGCACCTTGAACGTTTTTGCTGAGTTTTTTTAATGATTCCACAACACTCGCAACAGCCAGATCGATACCTTTTTTTAGCTCCATAGGATTAGAACCCGCAGCAAGATATTTTAATCCCTGCCTGTATATTGATTCCGCCAATACGGTTGCCGTGGTTGTTCCGTCTCCGGCTATGTCAGAAGTTTTTGAAGCGACTTCTTTGACCATCTGAGCACCCATATTCTCGAAAGAATCTTTTAGTTCTATCTCTTTAGCAACCGTCACACCATCTTTAGTGATGGTAGGAGCACCAAACTTTTTATCTATCGTAACATTACGCCCTTTAGGACCTAGAGTCACTTTAACCGCGGCACTAAGCTGTTCAACACCCCTCAAGATAGCTTGACGAGCATCATCACCGAATTTTAGTTCTTTTGCTGACATATTTATCCCCCTTTTCTCACATTTTATTAATTATTCAACTATACCTAAAACATCGTCTTCACGCATGATCAGATAATCCACATCATCGATTTTGATATCTGTGCCTGCATAAGAAGAAAACAGTATCGTATCGCCTTTTTTCACAGTCATCGGTATTCTAGCACCCTTCTCATCAAGTTTACCTTTACCGGATGCGACAACGGTACCTTGTTTCGGCTTTTCTTTTGCCGACTCGGGAAGGATAATCCCGCCTTGCGAAACAGCCTGCGCATCGCTTCTTTTTACGAGTATCCGGTCATAAAGTGGTTTTACTTTCATGTACATTCTCTCCTTTTTTTTAGTTTAAAGTTTAAAATATTAGAAAAAGTATTTATGGTCATCTGTTGTGCGGAAAGAAGTAACCCCAATGAACTCTTCTCCCACCGATTTCTTCGACAATTTTGTAATATTCGTCTCTAGATAGGTCTTCCATCTGTTTACCGTATTTTTTTAACAGATGGTTAAACTCCATGACATTCTCCAACATATGTTCATGAGTCTTCTGTGTTCCGCCAACCAGATGAAAATTCTCACCTTTTGTTATGTACTGGTGAGGCGTTTCTCCATCAAGCCCCAACCCCCAAAGCATAGGTTTTTGTTTTTTGTTTTCGCTCATTTATTTAAACTTCCTATTTCGGTTACCAAAAAGATTAAAGATAATACAAAAAAATATCTATTTATAAAAGAAAAATTATTTATTATATTTCAGATACTGTTAGAAAAAAAAGGTTCACTAAAAAAATCAACTTCTAAAATAAGGTCTTTCTATGAATAAAAAACCGTTAATTCTGGCATCAAAGTCTCCAAGACGAAGTGCTATTTTATCCGATTTAAAGATACCGTTCAAGGTCATAACCGATAACGTTAAAGAAAACCATCCGCACAATTTCTCTCCTGAACGGATAGTCACCGATAACGCCATGGCTAAAGCGAAACCTGTCGGCGCAAGAATTGATGACGGATATGTTATCGGTGCGGATACGATTGTGGTTTTTGAAAAAGAGGTATTGATAAAACCGAAAGACTATAACCATGCAAAACAAACCTTGCAAAAATTATCCGGCAACACCCATAAAGTCTATACAGGCATAGCCGTCTACGATTCTCAAACCGGCAAAAACGACACCGCTATATGCTCCACCGAAGTCACTTTTGAGAAAATTGACGATCAATACCTAGACATCTATATCAATGCCGTCCATCCTTATGACAAAGCCGGCGGATATGCCATCCAAGGACTAGGCGCTTTGGTCGTAAAATCTATCAAAGGTTGTTTTTTTAATGTTATGGGATTACCTGTTGTAACTTTGGATAATCTACTGAGACAATTTGGTGTATCTTTGTTCGATTATGTAGGCGATTGAGATGAATATCCCATTAAAAAATATAAAGAACAATTATTTTTCCGCACCGATCGCCGGGTTCAGTGACTTGCCGTACAGAATATTAGTCAGGGAATTCGGATGCGGATTGTGTTGGTCGGAACTGATCATGGCAAGAGGCGTTATCGAAAAAAACAGAAAAACGATCGATCTTCTTCGCACAGACAAACAAGACCATCCTATAGTTGTTCAGCTAGGTGGAAACGATCCATCCATCATGGCAGATGCGGCAGGCATAGCTGTGGATAATGGAGCGGACGCAATAGATATCAACTGCGGGTGTCCCGTTCCTAAAATGGTCAAAAGAGGTTACGGCGCCGCCCTTATGAAAGATCCTGAACTGATCGGGGAAATTGTCCAACGGGTGAAAAACAGTGTTAAAGTCCCGATTTTTGTAAAAATCAGGGCAGGTTTTCATAAAGGTGATTTCACTGCCGTTGAGGCGGCAAAAAACGCTCAAACCGCCGGTGCTTGCGCAATTACAATACATGGTCGATACAGAAACGAATTCTTTAAAGGCGTCTCCGACTGGAACCTGATAACCCTCGTAAAAAAAGCTGTAGATATTCCTGTGATAGGTAACGGGGATATACTCGACTATAAAGATGTAAAAAAAATGATCGACCAAACTGCCTGTGACGCAGTGATGATAGGAAGAGCGACCTTTGGGCATCCGTGGATTTTTCAAGAAATTATAGAGAACAAACCGATACCAATCACCCCCGAGAAATGGGCTAGCGCTTTAGATAGGCACGTCCAACTGCTTTGCGACTTTTACGGTCAATCACGTTGCTGTTTTAAATTAAGGACTATCTTCTATTACTACACAAAAGGGATAAAAAATATCCGCTCACTGCGACCGGAAATAACACAGATAAAAACAATCTCCGATTTTAAAAGGCTCAGAGACAAAATATTTTCTCTGATGATAGATCAGCCGTAAACATATATCCGCCCATTTTTCATTTTTAAATTCATCCCGAATGGTTATATGTGGGATTGTTTAAAATAATTGATTTTAGACATGTTTTTGAGCGCCGATTTTTCGACTTTTTGAAAAAAATATTTTCTCGGAAATACGCTCTCTCGACATAAACAAGCCGTCGGAAGAATCTTCCATTTTGTCAAACCTTAAACTTATTTACCATCTGGCTCAAGTTTTTAGATTGTTCAGACAACTCCACCGACGCCTCAACGGTTTGAGTAGACCCGGCATCGCTTTTTTTAGCAACAGAACTAACCTGTTTAACGGCACCGCTCACTTCTTCTATTCCCGCCACTTGTTTACTCATAGCCACATTAATCTCTTCCGATGCCTCCGATAGATACCGCATAGCTTTTGATATTTCTTCAGACCCGTTTGACTGTTCTTCCATTGCGGATAACGTTATATTGGTCATATCATTAACGTTTCCCATCAATCTGGATATATCCTCGGCTCCCTTATGTTGTTCGTTGGTCATGGAAGTCACTTCTTCTATGAGTTGTCCGACCTCTTCTATGGCTGTGATCATTTCGTTGATGGTGCTATCGACTGTTTCGATCAATTCTACTCCTCGTTGAGCTTTTAAAGTGGACTCCTCAATCAAACCTGTTATCTCCGTAGCCGCCTGAGCGGATTGCTCGGCAAGGCTCCTGACCTCATCGGCAACAACAGCAAACCCTTTACCCGCCTCACCTGCTCTCGCCGCCTCAATCGCAGCATTTAGAGCCAACAGATTGGTTTGAGATGCTATACCCGTTATAACGCTTATGATATCGTTAATCTGTTGTGAACTGGTGGCGATATCTTTCATTCCCGCAACACTTTCTTTTACGGCTTTGTTGCCTTCTTTCGCTTTAGCATT
>CAZFUR010000224.1:0-4209 GCA_964522245.1 uncultured bacterium
TAGAATCATCAAAAGAATTCGCCACAAACAAGCGCGCCGACTTCATCGACTCAACAGAACAAACCATCTTCTCTATCACAAAACCATCGTTACTAACCAACACAATATTACTAGCCAATACTCACCCCGATTTATTTGACGTTACTCGTTGCGCAATAAATAGTATCGACAAAAAAAGGCAGGCGGTTAACTAATTTTTACTCACTTTTATTTTTGCTAGTGGTTGATTATGTGGGTTTTACAGATTACAAAAGAGACTCAATCACCATCATTTTCCACAACTTTAGGCAACTGTTTTGACGGTGTTGAAGATTGTTTACGCTGATCTAACACCTTATTGTAGTATATTCCGTAAAGCGGATTATCGGGATCAAAGTCAATCGCCCTTTGGATAGACTCTAAGGCTTCATCAAACTTAAGTTCTCTAAACAACAATAACCCTAAACTGAAATGCGCTTCCGCATGGTTCGGTTTAACTAATATGACGCTTTTATAAATCTCTTTCGCATCATCAAGTTTGTTGGTTCTCTCGTATGTCAGACCTAGCTCAAAAAGAACATTCGGGTCTTTCTTTTTAGCTAAATATTTTTTAAAACATTCTATAGAATCATCGTAATAACCTATATCCCGATAAAGTTTCCCAAGCAAAAAATATCCGGTAATATAATTGGGATTAAGCTCGACCGCTTTCCTCAGGGCACCTATTGCCTCAGGTCTTTTCTCCAATTTCGTGTAGACTTGACTTAAATATTCGTATATTTTCGGGTTATCATCTTTGATCTCCAGATACTTTTCAAACATTTTCACGGAATAGTCATATTCCCCGTTTCTTAACGCCGTAAACGCTTCTTTACTGAAAAATCGAAGTTGTTTTTCTATCTGTTCTTTGTCTTGTTTGGAGGCATCGTTATCTTTGATATCATCCGCCGCCAAAACAGATCCACTCAACAATATAAATAGTACAACCCACTTAAATAACTTCATCAATCATCTCCCATTCCGTTTAGTAACTTTTCAAACTGAGATTTTTCCCCACGCATAAGCTCAAAGTACCTCGTTTCGCCCTCATCTTCTTGTTCTATCGGCATCATCTTAAACACCGCACCGGAAGTTTTTTTAGAGAACCAGTACAACCAAGGCTGAACATCTATCTCATCCCCAACCAAAATAACGGCATTAGAGTCGTTTTTCTCGATAGACTCTTTCAAATTAGACTCATCTGCGTAAGAAAAATTCACATATTTATCGAACACCCTTAAAGCATCCGATAACTTTTTGCGCTCAAAATCTGTCCATACCACAGATATTTTATCCAAAACAGACCGGTCTTCGCCTTGAGACTTAAAAGATAAAACCGTTCTTGTCAAAGTTTTGTAATCAGAGTAAGTTATCTCGGAACTTAAAAACTTTGACAAGGTATCGACAAAAACAATCCAGTCGCTTATCAGAGGATTCTCATCCGAGGATAATTTGAGACGAACTTTGTTTATCGCATCGTTGATTTCAACAAAAAACGACTCTTTTTTCATCTCTTTTCGCCATGCGCAATAATACAAATACCGCAAATATTCCGGATACTCATTTTTTACAGAAATCCCAAGTTTAGCCATCAACAACATAAACTTCTGATAAGAAAGTAAATCCAAGTTATTCGGAATAACATTTTTAGAAAAGAACAGCATATCGTCAGAATCAAGTTTTGACACCAAACCTGTAATTTCCGAATTAAACCGTTCCCGTTCTTGTTTGACTTTAACGGGATCCGGCATTTGGATCTTAACATTTTTTTCTAAAAAGCTATCTTTGAAAAAAGTAAGTTTGGAATAAGCGGTAGTAGTGATTTTTAATTTATCCATTATAGGTAAAAACATATACAAAAATCGCTCCGGAGAAACTTTTGACGAATGGAAATCCGATACCAATTTATCGAATTCCCAAAAAGTATCGGAACGGTTATCTTTTTTCCATCGGGAGAGAATTTTGTTTAATGAATACACAGCTCCGTTCAGTTTACTTTTCTTTATTTTCAACGATATAAAAAGCTGTTTGAACTCGCTTGTTCTGTCTTTGTCAAAACTATAAAAATATTTCGGTAAATCACCCATATAAGCAAAATCATCATCTCCTCTGCCGGATAGAAAATGTTTTGCTTTTGATTCAGTCGATGGAAAAACCCATTGAGGAGTGCGAGAAACCAAAAACGAAACTATTGAATCTATATTTTTAGATTTTTTCGATAGAATAAAAATAACAGGATAAGATTTAGTCGGATAAACCAGCAAACGAGGGATAAAGAGGTCTTCGTACTCGTTTTTATCAGGCAAAAAACAAAAATCTACCGAATACCCGATCTTCGCAAACAAAAAGAAAGAAAGAAAAAACAAAATGTACCAATTTTTTCTCATATATAAACCTATTTTTTATTGGTTTTCTATCAAATCCATAATTTTCTTGCGCAACTGTTTTTTATCTTCTGCGCCATCGGATATCCCACTCACAAGAAGCGGTCTCTTATATTCGATGATAACTCTTTTCCTTCTAAAAAGGCTCGGTCTGTATAAATCTCTGCTCCCTGTAAGTTTGACCGATAAGATAGGTTTACCGGAATGAATGGCCAACATAGCCACACCGGTTTGATAATCTTTAGAATCGTCACCGATACTTATTCCACCTTCAGGGAAAACCCCCACTATCTCACCCGATGCCAAAAGATCCAAAGCCCGATTTACGGCAGTCCTATCCGCAGACCCTCTTTTTACGGGAATGGCATTAAATTTATTCATAAAAAAGTTTTTTATTGGAGATGCGAAAAGCTCGTCTTTCGCAAAAAAATGTACAGGAACCACAACAAAACTAGCAATAAGAAGCGGATCAAAATAGCTGAGATGATTAGAGGAAAGCACACACCCCCTATGCACGGGAATATAGTTGATCCCTCTAACATCAATATCGAAAAATAGATTCGCGTATAACCGAAATATCTTTACCGCTATCCAATAAAAGCAGTTCATTTTTTAAAATATTCCGGCATATGCAACTCAGCCTGTGCCAGCATCTCCTCATTAGACATACCGGTAATCCGACCATTTTCGTACTGATCATTAACCCATTTGTATATTTTCATTATACCCGGATGACGTTTCTCGACACGCTCTTCACCCCTGAGATGAAGTATTGTGTTAGCCCAGTGAGCTATCCCCGCCGTTCCTGAAACATTGGTGATCGTAACACCAAGCGGTCTATCCAAAATAGAAGCCGTATCGAATATATTATAGATACGCTCATCTTTCGATACGCCATCGGCATGAATACCGGCACGAGTAGTATTAAAATCCGACCCGACAAACGGATAGTTACTTGGAATATCCACCTTTATTTCTTTGCGGAAATAATCCGCCATCTCAGTAATCACTTTTGTATCAATACCATTTGTATGACCAACCAAACTGATATAATCAATTATGAGCGCCTCAATGGGAGGGTTTCCGGTTCTCTCACCGAATCCCAGAAGAGTACCATTCGCCGCCGCACAACCATACAACCATGCGGTAGAGGCGTTTACAAGCACCTTATGAAAATCATTGTGACCATGCCATTCGAGTTGAGCAGGCGGAACCCCGCCGTCTTTGACCAATCCATGCATCATCTTAGGGACACTTCTCGGCAACCCCGCTTCTGCGAAAGGCACACCGTAGCCCATAGTATCACAAGCACGCACTTTGATCGGGATACCGCTCTCTTCAGATAACTCCATCAACGCCTGCACAAACGGTATGACAAAACCGTAAAAATCCGCTCTCGTAATATCCTCTAAGTGACATCTCGGGATGATTCCGGCGTCAAGAGCAGTCCTTACAACGTCAAGATAACCGTCCATAGCCTGTTTTCTGTTTTTCTTCAGTTTCAAGAAAATATGATAATCCGATGCGCTGGTCAAAATACCTGTCTCTTTCAGCCCCATCTCTTTGACAAGTTTAAAATCGGATTTGACCGCCCTAATCCAACCTGTAACTTCGGGGAAACGGTAATTTTTCTCTAAACATTTCTCCACGGCTTTACGGTCAGTTGCGCTATACAGAAAAAATTCGCTTTGACGGATAATACCGTTAGGTCCGCCAAGCCTATGCATGAAATCGAATATCTTTACTATTTGATCAACAGTATAAGGCGGACGAGCCTGCTGTCCGTCACGAAAAGTAGTATCGGTTA
>CAZFUR010000225.1:0-268 GCA_964522245.1 uncultured bacterium
TCCACACGATAACGATTCCGAAAACGATGGTATGCCCGATGGATGGGAAGTTCAGCATAACCTGAACCCATTAACAGATGACACTACCGCTGATCCTGATACGGATACCTTATCAAATATGACTGAATATACAATAGGTACTGATCCTCAAGATAGTGACACTGATAGCGATTCCATGCCCGATGGATGGGAAGTTCAGCATAACCTGAACCCTGTATCAGATGATACAACAGGCGACGCCGATAACGATGGACTGAACAATTTAGGT
>CAZFUR010000225.1:368-3333 GCA_964522245.1 uncultured bacterium
GAGTACACCGCAACCACCGATCCGCAAGATAATGATTCCGATAATGACTCTATGCCCGATGGATGGGAAGTTCAGCATAGTTTGAATCCTAAATCAGATGATACCACAAGCGATGCCGATAACGATGGGCTGAACAATTTAGGTGAGTACACCGCAACCACCGATCCGCAAGATAATGATTCCGATAATGACTCTATGCTAGATGGATGGGAAGTTCAACATAGTTTAAATCCTAAATCCAATGATGCTACGGGAGACCCGGACAACGATAGCCTAAGTAATCTAGGTGAGTACACCGCAACCACCGATCCACACGATAACGATTCCGAAAACGATGGTATGCCCGATGGATGGGAAGTTCAGTATGGCTTAAATCCTTTATCTAACGATGCTTTATCGGATAATGACAGCGATACGTTGACAAACTATGACGAATACAGAATCCATATGGACTGGAAAAGTGACGCACACTATGATCATCCTTTGAGCCCGGTAAATAGTGATTCCGACGGCGACGGAATGGATGACGGCTGGGAATGGGATTATGAGCTGTATCCTTGGGATGCCACGGACGCTACATGGGATCTTGATGGCGATGGTCGCAACAGCCTTAAAGAATATCAGGATGGAACAGATCCTAATGTGGCTGACTAACATTAAAATATAATCTATTAGGCAAGACATATATAATTTAATATCTTATATATGTCTTGCTTTTTTATTTCTCCTCCTCCTTGTATCCAAAAAATTAAAAAAAAGAATAAAATATATTTCCACAATACCGAAGTTGTCTAATAGACAAGATTAGCGACCCCAAAAAATTTAGCAAAAAAGAAAGATTTAGCGATGATAAAAGTACTTGTAGTTGATGATTCTTCGTTTATGCGTCAAGAGCTGGCAAGAATAATTTCCAGCGATCCGGATCTTGATGTAATCGGAACCGCGTTTGATGGAAATAATGCGTTGGAGAAAATCGAGCAACTGAAACCAGATGTTGTTACTCTTGATATAGAGATGCCGGGAATGGATGGTCTGACGGTATTAAAACATGTAATGATAAATTCCCCTATGCCTGTTGTGGTGATAAGCTCCTTAACCCAATCAGGTGCGGATACAACATTCGAGGCACTAAGACTCGGTGCGGTAGACATCATAGCTAAACCGTCGGGGACAATTTCTTTAGATATTAAAAGACAGACCGAAGAAATTACTACAAAAATAAAAGCGGCATACAAGTCTGATTGTTCTAAAATAAAGAAAATACCTGTTACTGAAGAGAAGGTAAAACATACAAAAACTCCAAAAAGATCTAAACAGACAAAATGCAATCAAATTATTGCGATAGGGGTTTCTACCGGAGGACCTCAGACGCTAATGAATATTATACCTCAGTTTCCCGCTGATCTTCCGGCATCAATACTGATAGTACAACATATGCCGCCGGTTTTTACTAAGAATTTTGCGGATAGGCTTAATGCTACCGGTAATATGAATGTGAAAGAAGCGGAAAATAGAGACAAAATAGAAAACGGTCAAATTTTTGTAGCTCCCGGGGATTTTCATATGACTTTAAATAAAGATGGAGTCACTATCAATCTCGATAAAAATCCCGATGATACACTCCATAGACCGTCTGTCGATGTAATGATGGATTCCGTGATAACCAATTTTAAAGGGATCATAACAGGGGTATTATTGACGGGAATGGGTAAAGATGGAGCACAAGGGTTACTAAAAATACACGATAAAGGTAACAAAACCATAGCCGAATCTGAAGCGACAGCCGTTGTTTACGGAATGCCAAGAGAGGCTGAGCGCTTAGGTGCGGTAGACTTTTTGTTAGGAAACGATAAAATCGCCGACAAAATTATTGAGTTAGTTAATTCATATTGATAATAAAACAATTATTGTAGGAGCCATCGTTATGGGGGACAGGGTATTAGAATTAATGGAAGATCTTAAATCGCCTGATAATGTGATAAAGAAGTATGCGGCGGAGGATTTAGGAGACCTTAGAGATCAAAGAGCTATTGACCCATTGATAAAGCTTTTTGATAACGAAGAGATCGCTATCAGGGAAGCCGCGGCAGAAGCATTAATAAAAATAGGCGGAGAAGACGCCGTAAAAAAAGTATCCACTCTTTTAGGTGCGGAAATAGCCGCTGTTAGAAATTTCGCTATGGATATCTTGATCAACATCGGTAATGAAGCAATAGGAATCGTAAAAGAATTGATCCACGATCCTGATCATGACATTAGAAAATATGCCGTCGATATACTAGGGTTAATAGGATCCCAAGAAGCATCAAAGTATATCATAGAAGCGTTGGCAGATGAACACATTAATGTTAAATGCGGAGCCGTAGAAGCTTTAGGAAATATTGGCGATCAATCTGCTATTGATCCTTTAATCGATCTTTTGGATAAAGCTACAGATCCGTGGCTGAAATTCATGTTGATAGAAAGTTTAGGAAAAACAAAAACCGAAAAGGCAATGGATAGTTTACACAAATTGCTTAAAGATAAAGATCCTCTTATGTTTTCCTCTTCCATACAAGCACTTGGTAAAATAGGAAATATCGCGAGTATAGATCCTCTGTTAGGATTAATTGAAGATGCGCCAATGTCATTAAAACAAATCATTGTGGAAGCACTGGAAAATATCGACAAAGCAAATGATGGAAAAGTCTTTGATAAAATTGCAACCCAAGAGTTGGTAGACAAACTGTTACTTCTCGTAGATCACGAGAAACCTCATATCAGAAAGATTATTGCCAAAATACTTGGTAAAATAGAACATCCTAAAAGTATGGATACATTGTTGTTAATGTTAGGTGATGAGGACGAGGATGTCCATGAAACAGTTAGTTTGTCAATTTTGTCTTTGCTCTGGCAAAATAAAGACAGATTAAAGGCACACATATCCGAGTGTGAGGGCAGACAGCTTGCTCATTTAATTCAGATA
>CAZFUR010000225.1:3343-4171 GCA_964522245.1 uncultured bacterium
TTCTGAATCATTATTTTCTTATGTAAAACATAATGATCCCGAAATAAGACGTGAAACAGTCTTAGCGATGGGTAAATCGGTTAACCCAAAGTTTACCGACAACATTCTTAAACTTTGTCTTGATGGGGACAGGGACGTGCGTCTAGCGGCAATCAATGCGTTGTCGGGTATCGATCAGGCTCAGGCGATCCCAAAATTGCTAGAATTGATTTCTTCACCCGTTAAAGAAATCTGTGAAGTCGCCGCAGAAACATTTAAGACGTTTCCCCTTGATGAGAAAACTATCTCAAGTTTAACAGATCTATTAAATCACGAGAACGAGTACAATCGTATAATAGCGGGACAAATATTAGCACATGAAGCTGATGAAAAAATTATTGACCGTATAATATTTGCTTTAAATAGCGAACCGTGGCAACTAAGAAAGATTATTGTAGATCTAATCGGTAAATCCAAATCCAATAAATATACAGATTATCTCATACCTACATTAAATGACGAAGAACGTTATGTAAGGATGGCTGCTATATCAGCCATATCTAACATGAATGACGAGAAAAGCCTAAATTGTTTGACCAATATAATGAATGATTCTGATGAGCGAATAAGGTATGAAGTAGTAATTTCTTTAAAGAAATTTGGAGCAAATAAGGTTGGTAAAACTCTTCTGAGAGCTTTAAATGACTCGTCTATAATGGTCAAAATGGCAACAATAGATATGATTTCCGAACTAAAATATACCGATGCTTTGCCTGTCTTGGAAAAAATGCTTAAAATAGTCGAAGACGATGTCGCGGACGTTATACAAGATACCATAGATATTTTAAA
>CAZFUR010000226.1:0-4169 GCA_964522245.1 uncultured bacterium
CCAGGTTTTAAGAATAAAAGGTCACCTTTGCCTAAAAGTTTCTCCGCGCCCATAGAATCTAAAACCGTACGGGAATCAATTCGTGAAGATACTTTAAATGATATACGCGCGGGAAAATTAGCTTTTATAACACCTGTTATCACGTTCACGGACGGGCGTTGCGTGGCAAGTATAAGATGTATCCCGACCGCACGGCTCAGTTGAGCAAGCCTTGTTATGGAATCTTCTATATCAGCCCTTGCGACCATCATCAGATCGGCAAGTTCGTCTAAAATAATCACTATGTACGGCATTATCGCTTTGTGAAACTCTTTTTTTACCGTAACGGTCAACCTTTTTTCATAAGATAACTTGTTAAACGCTTCTATATTACGCACACCCGCATCGGCAAGTATTTGATACCTATCTTCCATTTCATGAACAGCCCAACTCAAACCGTTATGGGCTTTTTTCGGATTAGTTATCACTTTTGTAATCATATGAGGCAAACCGTTGTAAGGAGCAAGCTCAACTTTTTTGGGGTCAACCATAAGAAACCTCAACCTATTGGGAGAACAACTATACAACAGGCTCATTATTATCGTATTAATACACACACTCTTTCCAGAACCGGTCGCACCGGCAATAAGCAGATGAGGCGCACTGGTCAGATCCGCTATAATGGGATTACCTGAGATATCTTTGCCCAAAACTATCGGTAACGCCGCCTTACTTTGAGCAAACTCCTTAGAACATAGCAACTCTCTTAACGTAACCAGCGATTTTATATCGTTGGGAACCTCGATACCGACAGCCGCTTTACCGGGTATCGGAGCAACTATGCGGATACTGGGAGACCTCATCGCAAGGGCAATATCGTCCTCTAAAGCAGTAATTCTCTGTACCTTTATACCGGGAGCCAAAGTCAACTCATACATAGTGATGACGGGACCACGCACTATACCGGAGACGGTTACATCAATACCAAATTCCATGAGAGTATCTCGTAATAAAGAGGCTTTTTTGTTTAAAGATGCGGTTATATCCGAATTTTTCGGTTGCTTAATTTTTTCTAATAACTTTATCGAGGGCAATTGATACGACTCTTCAGGGATATTGCTATCTCGTTTGATAAAATCGTCAAGCTGATCCGATTTTGACTCAGCCATCTGCGCCTTAACTGCAACAGGAGCTTTCTCCTCAACAAAATCGTTAAATGCCTTTCTAGGATTTTTTCTCGTTACGAATTTTTTGACTCTTTTAGGTTTTTTAACTCTTTCTTTGATTAACTCAGAATGAATAAACGATATTACCGTC
The DNA here is from genome assembly GCA_964522245.1 of uncultured bacterium. Classification (GTDB taxonomy): domain Bacteria; phylum Auribacterota; class Auribacteria; order Auribacterales; family Auribacteraceae; genus CAZFUR01. Next base: position 1,297 of record CAZFUR010000226.1, read on the forward strand.
ACCGCAGAATTATAAAACACCACAAACAGGTCAAATAACCTGTTTCCCATCCATCTAACAACGATAAGGGGTCTGCCATCCGTCAATAACAAAGTAAATAGTATAATCAGAAAAGAGAATATTACGATTGATCCTCTGTAACCTAGATAAACCACAGCGTATTTGCCGACTAAAAAGTCTCCCGTCAAACCGCCGAAATATTTTGAAGGAACAAGATTTTTTACGCAATCTGGAATATTGGGAGAAAGCAATGCGGACAATATACATATAGATAAAATAGACAAAGCAAACAACATCGTTTTAAGGTAACAACGCACAATCCCTATGGAAAACCCCACAAACATAACACGCAACGACCACAGGAAAAGAGAAAACGGTATAAAATAAGCTCCGAACCCCAAAAACGTCAAAGGATAATATGCGCAATACGCACCCGTTATACCGAAAAAATTACGTGGCACGACGGAGGTATTCGATACAAACAACCCGGTAACATCGTTATCCTGATAAGTCAGAAAACTGAGTAGAAAAAAAACACTCAAAAGAAGAATAGATAAACCCCACACCTCTTTCAATCTATTAAATGAAGTCTGCGGTGATTTATCTATAATTTCTCTTTTCGGTCTAGCCATAATTTATGTCAACTGTAGGTTATCGCCCAAAAAGCCTTATCGCCTACCGCCCCTACCGCCACGAAACTTATTGTTCGGTTGAGGTCTAGGTGGAAACTGTTTAGGCGGCACGTTAGGGTCAACTTCACGACCACCCGAAACCAAAACTAAACTGACTCTACCTCGGTCATCCAACTCCTCGATTTTGACAGTGACTTTATCCCCCACATCAACAACTTCCCTGACATCGGCAATTCTGTGTTTGGACAGCTTAGATATATGAATCAGACCCTCTTTACCGGGTAAATACTCCGCAAAAGCACCAAAATTAGTCGTATTTTTTATCACGGCATCGTATGTAGCACCGACTTCCGGCTCCGCAACTATCAGGTTAACCCTGTTAATAGCGTCATCCATGGCGTCTTTATCAGAAGAAACTATCGAAACAATACCTTCATCATTTATATCTATACCGACTTGAGTTTCTTCTATAATCTTCTTTATATTTTTTCCACCCGGACCGATAAGCGCACCTATTTTGTCTTTATCTATCTGTATAGTAACTATTCTCGGCGCATAGTCTGATAACGACCCGCGCGGTTTATCCAAAGTTTGATTCATTATATTTAATATATGCAACCTGCCTTCTTTAGCCTGTTCCAAAGCTTTTCTCATAATCTCTTCGGATATACCCTCTATCTTTAGATCCATCTGAAAAGCAGTGATACCCTCAGCAGTTCCCGTGACTTTAAAATCCATATCCCCGCAAGCATCCTCCGAACCGAGAATATCAGACAGCACCACTGCCTTATCACCTTCCACAACCAATCCCATAGCAATACCGGCAACAGGAGCTTTAATCGGCACTCCGGCATCCATCAAAGATAACGTACCCCCGCAAACACTTGCCATCGAAGACGAACCGTTAGACTCCAATATGTCAGATACAATCCTTACCGAATAAGGAAACTCCTCCGCAGACGGCATAACAGCCTGCAATGCCCTCTCTGCCAACATACCATGCCCTATCTCACGTCGACCCGGACCTCTGTTAGGACGACACTCACCAACACTGAAAGAAGGAAAATTGTAATGCAACATAAAGGTCTTTGTCGTCTCACCTGCCAACCCATCCATACGTTGAGCGTCAGACGCTCCGCCTAGAGTAGTCATCACCAAAGCTTGAGTCTCTCCACGAGTAAAAACAGCCGACCCGTGAGTGCGAGGCAGATAACTCACGTCACAAGTTATTTTTCTTATCTCAATAGTAGATCTTCCGTCAGACCTGATACCTTTATCCAAAATCATTTTACGCACAATCGATTTTTGTATTTTAGAAAAAGCTTGTTTTATCAAAAACTCAGAAAAATCTTCAGAAATTGATTCCATATGCACCAATAACTCATCGCACAAGGCACTGAGCGCATCTTGCCTCTTGGTTTTCTCTTTTATCGTCATCAGATCGTTAAGACCGGGCATGACAAAATTTTCTACCTCTTTGTAGAGATCATCGCTGATAAGTAACAATTCGGGCTCTTTCTTCTCTTTACCACAAAGAGACCTCAGTTCTTCTTGTGAAGCAACAATCTTCTTTATCTCTTCATGAGCAAACCCGATAGCATCCATGATAACATCTTCTGAGACACCTTCTGATTCACCCTCAACCATCATAACACCGTCAGCGGTACCTGCCAAAACTAAGTTGATTTCAGATTTTTCCAATTCCGACGCAGTAGGATTAATTATAAACTTGCCGTCTACCAATCCGACTCTAGCGGCTCCCACAGGTTTCAAAAAAGGAATATTCGAGACAACCAACGCCGCCGAAGCACCCGTCATCGACAACACATCAGGATCGTTCTCCCCATCAGCAGATAAAACCGACGCCATCACCTGAACCTCATTGTAATACCCATCCGGGAACAAAGGCCTGATCGGTCTATCCATCAACCGACAAGTCAAAATCTCTTTTTCCGTAGGACGACCTTCTCTTTTTATATATCCGCCCGGGAACCTACCCACAGCAGAAATTTTCTCACGATAATCCACCGTCAAAGGGAAAAAACTTGCGTCCGTCCTTGCCTTATCCGCCGCCACTGCCGTAACCAAAACAACCGTATCACCACACCTGACAGTAACCGCACCATTAGCTTGTTTCGCCAATTTGCCAGACTCAATTATAATCTTCTTATCCCCAGCTTCTACTTCTACACTATACACCTTATCGCCTCCTAAATTCTTTCATTTATATAATCTATTATT
>CAZFUR010000227.1:0-4154 GCA_964522245.1 uncultured bacterium
ATTCGGATGATACTCTTAACCGTAAACAAAAAGATGCGGCAAAAAGATTGGCGGGCAGATTGTTGTATCAGATAAAGAAGGAGAAACGACGGGTTCAACATAAAATCGCCAAATCCGGTGGTATGATGGACGGTCTTAGATTTATAAAACCGCTGGGTGAGGGTTGGAATTCGAATGTTTATCTTGCTCAACGAACCGATTCAGGAGTCACAACCAGTTTTGTGGTAAAAATACCCCAGTATTCGACTGATCCCGGAAAAGCGGATTTGTTGTTTACGCAAGAATATGAAAAGACAAAGATATTTTTAGAGGGTCCCGTTTTGTACGGGACGCAAACCGATCCGGATTTTATGGTTATGCCATATGAATCAGGTAAAACACTTTATAAAATATTAACCGACGAAGCGGTTGCGTTGGGTGATACGGATAAGGTAGTGTTGGCGTTAGATTTATTGAGAAAATATATCGATATACACGATCAAGGTTTTTTCTATCACGACATAAAACCTGCGAATATTTTTATCACGGATAGCGCTCAAACACAGATAATAGATTACGGATCCGCAAGAGAAATAAACGATGTTCCTCTCAAAATAGCTGACGCGACTATTTTTGTAACACCTGCTTATGCGCCTCCTGAAATAACAATTATAAACTATAATCTAGGTATTATCGCCAGAAAACTCGGATCCGTTCAAACAGGTGTTCTGAACAAAACAGACCTATACAATTTAGTTGATTTTATGATCAAACTGAACGATCGGATGAACAGCGATAGTGTCCTTTCCGTCGGTTGGGATCTTTATGACGATCTAAAAACTTATTTGTCGGATATAAAAAATCGGTTTAGGAAAGGAGAAATTAAATCGTTTGACGATATCATTCCGGATATTGAGAGTAAATTTGTGAAACTTCTGTATTCAGGATTTGATGGCAGTGGCGAGGTTTATTCGTTTGGAAGAATGCTGGAAGAGGATTTTTTCGCCGATGGATCCGTTGATGATAAAATCAAAGAGATAATCGATAAGGCGACTGCTCAAAAAGCAGGTGATCGGTATGGTAGTTTGCGTGAACTTTTTGATGCTTTAAACTCTGCTCGATTAGAATTGTTCTCGGAAGATGTTTTGATGGAGTATACGGGGTTACGGCATACCGATGTGGAGGACCTCAAAACTAAGGTTGCTCGTCTGAAACCGATAAAAGTGACCGCTCGTCTTGTTGAGGGGGTATCGTACTACAATGAATTTTATACGGTTGACAGAGACGCTTTGCGTTTACACTCCCCGACAAGAGAATTATATGAAGGTGTATCACGTTTTATCGGACCGATACTGGATAATATTGAGGAGTCGATGGGTAAATCTGTCGGTGCCGAGTATTTTGATTTTAAATTGCCTGATAGTTCTGATTCGGTGAGAGTTCATTTTGTGTCTAACAAATCGTTAGAGATGCTTGGTGTGAGTGCTTTGAGTATTCCTGTTGAGGGTCGGTTGGATATTTATCTGCCCGGTGATTTTGTGTTCAGTTCAAAAAATTCAGACATATGGTTACAGCTCCTAAAACAACAGTTGGATATATACGTTTATGGGATGGATCCTCTGGAGGCTGTTTCCGTGGAGTATATTTTGAATGGGGGAATTAATACGATCGGTAGGTTAAGTTCAAGGTTGAAATATAGGATAAAATATATAAGGGATACGGCAATAGCAGCCGGCGATCTGAGAGGATTATACAAAGGGCATGATCTCCTAAAAGAGTATATAGATATATATGATAACCTTTTAGATCCGATAGAAGAAAGACAGTTTGACGATCATGTGAAACGAGTGTTGAAGGATATTGCTCGGTTTGCGGCTATTTTAAGGACGGAGTTGGAGACTTATATAGCGTCTAAGGGTGGTAGTTTGCGAGGGTATAAATTTATTAAACTGCTTGGTGAAGGGTGGTTTGGGTCGGTGTTTTTGGCTGAAAAAGACGGAGCGCTTAAAACGGTTAAGATGCTTACTCATCGTCTAGAGGAGATCAGTATAGAGGAAGTTGCTAGTCTGAAACATAATAAAGTTTTGTTTGATAATGAGTATTCTCTGTTGGAATCTTTTTATGAGGGTAAAGATGTTTCTTTTTCAGGAGATTACAAAAAAGGCGAAAATGTGTTTCAAGTATTACCGTACTTTGAAGGCGATACGTTAGATGAAGCGAAATACCCTGATGATATTGTAAGTAGAATTGATATAGCGTTATCGGTAATCGACCAGTTCAAGCAAGCAGAGAAAAACGGTATCAATCATAACGATCTTAAAGGTGAAAATATTTTAATAAATATATCGTCTCACAAGGTAAAACTTATCGATTTCGGGTGTGCTTCAAGCAAAGATATTGTAGCGACCTCTTTTGGTGGTTCCGTTATTTCCGCTCATCCCGTGTTTTCCGCACCGGAAGTGCAAAATACGATGCTCGAAAGTGTAAAGGCGTTGGCTGATTCCCTATACAGTATTAGATCCGGGTCTATTGATTCTGTTGAGTACGGATATTTTTTGGAGTTGGAATCTATTTTGGAGAATTTGCAGGAAAAGTATCCGTTTGATGAACAAATATATGATGAAATAATAAACGATCTTTTAGTGACCGTCTCGCAAGGGTTGATCAATGCCGAGTTTGAAACTCCCGAAGAGATAATTAAGGCTTTAGAGCCGTCTTTGGTAAAATATGCCTATTCAATAATCGATAGTAGAAGCGATATGTATGGAGTGGCAAATGTCTTGAAAAGAACGGTATTTAAAAGACACTTGTCGGAAGAGCTATTGGTTATTTTGGATAAAGCATCGGCTAAGAAGAAAAGCGATCGGTATGATAGTTTTTCCGATCTGTATATTGCGTTGGAAAATTATAAGAAAAATCTGATGCCGGTCGGTTCGGTCGGGAATATGGCAGATATCACGGCTCGGACGGCGTATAATGATCTTGTTTTTCGCGCACAGGGGTTCGGTGGGTTGAGACAAGATATAAAAGAGATCGTGATGTTGCCTGCGGATAGGTATATCCGAGGCGATTTTGGAGACCTGAATTCTTTATCAGATCAGATGCATGGTCGGATACATAACCTGATACTTGACGAGTCTGTGCGCAGGTTGGTTCAGTTGGTTATAGACCGTTTCGGGTCGGACAGGGTTTATGAGATGTTTCTCGGTTTTTTCGCTGATCGGATAGGTAGTCGTGAAGAAGCCGTATCCAAGATAGATGAGTTTAGGGCTGTTTATGAAAAAACTGTCGGAGTGGATTTTATCAACGATTCCGCTTTCTTGGCTGATTTTTTAAACAGGTATCTGTCTGATCTATTCTCCGGCAAGAGTGATATGTATATAAAAGACCGATCGTTATTCGATCTGTTTGCGGTATCTATGGATAGAGTTATAGTCGCTATTGAGTCGGATTTAAACTTGTCGCTAAAGTTGGATCTGGAATCGGCGGATAGTTCGCACAGAGTCGGGTTTGTGCAAGATCTGTTTAATGCTCTAAGAGAGGTTGGCATAACGGCTAAACTTTTTGATCCCGTGTCTACTGAATCGAATGATACCATGAAGGTTGATCTGAACAAGCTGGACGCAAACAGATTAATTGAGCGAGCGTTATAGATTTTGTGCGGGTTTCTTTTTTATAATTTCATCAAAACTGAACGGGTTGCCGACGGCAAAAATGATACCTCCCGTTATGGCGATGGTCAAACCGAACAGTAGTCGTATTAAGGTATATATTGCGGTTGCTTGTTTATCCGCTCCGAACAATCCAAAGAAGACAATTGTGCTTGCTTGAGTTACTCCGTAACCCCCTATAGACGGTATTAAACCTGCGAAAAACAAAAGGGGTATCACGACAAAAAAACTGATGATAGGCGCACTGAAGCCGGGTATGGCACGAGCAATTATTATTGCCGATACGATCATAGTCATCTGGTTTATGAACGATAAGATTATTATTTTAATCAAACCGTTTCGATTTTTCTTGCATACGTCTAGTGAATGGAATAGGTCGGTGAAAAAATCTCGTAATTTTAAGGTAGGCAAAAGTGTCGTAAATTTCAGAAATTTTGATCTAAAAAAATCTATAAAACAGATAGTTACCACTAAAAACAGAGTCGACATTATAACTATCACGGG
>CAZFUR010000228.1:0-4141 GCA_964522245.1 uncultured bacterium
AGAAGGAGTCCCGCCTCCAAAATAGATAGAGTCAATAGAGAGGTTTTTTGCCTGTGTTGACTGGTTATCGATCTCCTTCAAGAGGGTTTTAAAAAACGGTTTTCTATCGGTGTCGGTGACGGAAAAAAAACCGCAATACTTGCATTTACTCAGACAAAACGGAAAATGTATGTATATGCCGGAATCCATGAAAAAAACCTCTCTTACTCAACTGAATCGATATTATTTGTGGTGTAATCAGCCTCTTTATATCCCATCCTTTGGCGGATTGTTTTGACAACCTTTTTAAATGAATGTTACTATACACAAAAAATCTATTCGATTCGAGTAATATGAAGAAATTTATACCTTTGATTCTCATAGCGTTTTTAGGAATCGTAAGTTACGGCAATGTTTTTAAGAATGAATTTGTTTTTGATGATACCGAGATCATTGTAAACAATAAATCTATACACGATATCGGTAACATTAAGGCTGTGCTTACCACAAATTACTGGCACCAACAGGCTAATGCCGGTTTGTACAGACCGGTGGTTTTCTTATCTTTTGCCATTGATTATTTTTTCTGGGCGGATAATCCGTCGGGCTACCATCTTTTTAATCTGATATTCCATATATTAACCTCTATTCTACTATACATGATTTTGATGGTTTTTTTCGATAATAGGTCTACTGCTTTGTTGGCGGCACTATTTTTTTCTGTTCACCCCGTTCATACAGAAGCTGTTACGGGCATTGTTGGTAGAGCAGAGGTTTTTTCGGTGTTTTGGTTTTGTATGGGATGGTTTCTTTTTCTCAAAATGTATAAAGAAGATCGGAAAATTTTTCTTATTCCGAGTATAATATCGTACTTTCTAGCACTCGGATCAAAGGAGAACAGTTTTGTTTTGCCGGTGATTCTTCTCTTTTCAATCTACTTTTTTGAAAAAAAATCGTTTTATAAAAATCTCAAACGGAATTTTTTTTATTTGATTATTTACTCGCTAGTTTTCATTATCTATATGTTGATTAGATGGAGGGTGCTGGGATCTATCGGACCGGAAGGATCGGAACAGTTTTTTTACGATAGATCTAATGGAACGGTTTTTTGTACTATGTTGACCTCTATCGCATGGTACTTTAAATTGCTGTTTTTACCTACTAACTTGATTGGTGTATACAGGCATTGGACAATATATACGACATTTTTTAACTGGAAGGTACTGGTTTCTTTTGGGATTGTTTTTACGGTGATTGGTTTGGCGGTACTATTTTTTAAACAAAAAAAAATATGGCAGTTTTTCTGTTTGTTTTTTCTGATTACCTTGTTGCCGGTATCAAATATTATCAGAATAGGTGATATTATGGCGGAGAGGTTTTTATATCTGCCTTCAATAGGTTTTTGTGCCGTATTCGCTTTTGTTCTGAGGAGACGATTGTTGTCTGGTAGTTCCAGAAAACAAATATGTTGTTCGTTGGTGATTATAGTCTGTTTTGCTTCGTATATTTTGAAGCGAAATCACGAATGGAAAAATTCTGTTATTTTCTGGGAAGCCACTTTGAAGGATATACCGCAAAGTTATTGCGGTAACTATAATCTTGCTCTTGCCTATGCGGGCAAAAACCGAAAAAGAAAGGCTCTTGAAATTCTGGAAAAATCTTTGATAAGGGGGGAGAAAGATAAAGAAGCTGTGAATTTTGCCGCACAGATATCTTATGATACGGGACGATACGATAGGGCAATTTATTATGATAATATTGCTCTGAAGACGAATTCTAATGACGCAGGCGTATATAGTCGATTAGCATTGTCGTATATGGGCAAAAAGATGTATGATAAAGCGTTGCAATTCTGTAATATAGGTTTGTCTAACGGCTTTGACAAGGTGCTCATTCTTCATACGATGACTAGAATATACTTGAGCATGGGAGACCTGGATAATGCGTTGTCGTGTGCCGGTAAGGCTGTTGTTTATGATAAGAAAAACGCGCTCAGCTATATCAAATTAGCGGATTGTTATAAACGAAAAGGCGATCTGAATGGAGCGGTTGAAAACTATATAAAAGCTCTCAGGCTTGAGCCGAATAACTTGCAGGGGCTTGACGGTTTGGGTAAGGTTTTTTTCAAAAAAGGTGATTTTGTAAGGGCGGTGAAGGTATGGAAGAAAGCTATCAGGATTTCTCGTGGCGATGATAGTTTTCTGTATTATGTCGGAATAGCATACGAAAAAAACGGAGATTTTAGGGAGGCTGTCAGGTTTTGGAGAAAAATCAAAAAGGGCAGTCCATATTTTATAAAAGCGAAAAATAAAATCGAAGATATAAAAAGAAAGGGATAAAATATTGAGAAAAATTTTTACTAAAAATATGGTTGAACTGTTTTTGATAAGTTGTCTTGGACTTTTTTTGGAGATGGCTTGTATACGGTGGCTTCCTTCGCAGGTAAGGCTTTTGTCGTATTATACTAATATTGTTTTGCTGGCGGCGTTTTTAGGGTTGGGGGTAGGGTATATTTTGGCAAATAAATCGGTAAAATTTATATACATATTCCCGTTTGCTTTGTTATTACTGATTAGCATATCCGCATTATTTTCGGGCGATAAAATTCAAATTATTCATGGCGAGAATGTCTATTTTTGGCAGACGATTATAGCTCCGTTATCACAAATCCAAAAAGTTAACATTAAATGGATATTACCTTTGTTTTTTACCATGATAACGATTGTTTTTATTCCGCTTGGGCATCAGACGGGTCGGCTGTTTGATAAAATATCCCCGATAAAAGCGTACACAGTGAATATTCTTGGGAGTGTTACGGGTATAATTGTTTTCTCTATTTTATCGTATAACCTTATGGCGCCGATTTGGTTGTTTGCGATCTTTATGTCTGTCTATCTTTATTTCTTTTATACTCGATGTAATAAAGTATTTTTTGTTTTTACGGCAATACTTTTTTCTTTGATACTGTTTTGGGTACATAATCAGGACAAAAATACGTTTTGGTCGCCGTATTACAAAATACAGGTTACACGTTTGTTCAAATCGGCAGACCCGTCGGCGGGTTTTAATCTGACGGTTAACAATGATTATCATCAAAAAGCGTTAAATCTATCCGATAGTGTTGTACGGAAATCAGAGGCTATGCGGGAGTGGGCAAGGTTGTATGAACTGCCGTTTAGGATGCATGGGGCGGTCTCGTCGGTGCTTATTGTGGGGGCGGGGACGGGCAATGATGTTGCCGCCGCATTGAGGAGGGGGGTTGATGCTGTGGATGCTGTGGATATTGATCCTCTTATACTTAGTATCGGGAAAAGACATCATCCCGAACATCCGTATGATGATAAAAGGGTTACGGTGTATAATGATGACGCTAGATCGTTTTTTAAAAAAACTAACAAAAAATATGATGCGGTGGTATTCGGTTTTTTAGATTCTCATCAGCTCTTCTCCAGTATGGCTGATATCAGACTAGATACGTATGTTTATACCGTCGAGAGCATTAGGGAGGCAAAATCCCTCCTCAAACCGGGTGGGATATTATCTATCACTTTTTGTGTGGCTAAAAAATGGATTGGGGAAAGGCTGTATAAGATGATAAAAGAGGCAACGGGGGAAGAACCTGTTATACTCAATTCAGGCAAAGTACCTAACGGTTATACTTATGTTTGCGGTCTGTCAAGAAAAGATTACGGCGTATATGAGAAAGTAGATCCTGCACTTTTTGGAGGAGAGGATATTCCCCCTTCTACCGACGATTGGCCGTTTTTTTATCTTAAAACACCCGGAATATCAAGAGACTATTGGGTGGTAATGTTATTTGTTGTTCTTTTTTCTGTTTTTGCGGTTGTGACGACAACAAAGTCAAGCGGTGGAGGATTTGATCCCGTTTTCTTTTTTCTGGGTGCGGCGTTTTTACTTTTCGAGACCAAATCTATTACTCATATGTCGTTGTTGTACGGGTCTACGTGGATTGTTAACTCAGCGATATTTACGGTCATTTTTATCACAATCCTGTTAGCGAACTTATATGTTAAATTAGTTGGTGTAAGTAATTTATACAAATATTATATTCTTCTATTTATTGCGTTGATACTAAATTATTTTTTCCCTTTACAGAAAGTGTTGTACTTTGGTTTTTTTCTAAAACCTTCCCACTCCAAAG
>CAZFUR010000229.1:0-4141 GCA_964522245.1 uncultured bacterium
GAATCCTATAAAATGGTCTATATGGGCATGAGATATCAAAACGGTTTTTATCCGACTTAGGTCTTTTATGGAAAGAGTATGATTGTTACCGCAGTCTATCAGAATAGACCCGGATTTGCCTTGCATATTCTTTACGTCCACATAAAGACTGTGATCGTCCCTTATAAAACCTGATATTTTTGTGAAAAGATTTTTCATAAAATTAAAAAATTAGAGATTGAAATTTACACCACACAGCAAATTATAATAAGATATATCCTGTTTAAATAAAACACTTTTTAACAATGAACGGTATTTATGAGTATTCCTGCGCTGACGGATAAATCCCAGCTGAACAAAATAATATCTGAATACAACCGTTATAGACGCTATACATCGGAGTTTAAACAAGAGTTTGTCTATACGACGTTTTTTGAAAAATTGATCAGAATCCTTGGCTGGGACCCGTGGGCAAGAAACGATTACAAACCTATCAAAATAGATACCAGTCACGGTAACTATTATGGTGCGCAACTGTTTTTTGATAAAGGCGAAAACATAATAGTCATGTCTCTGGAAGATAGCCAGATCTTATCCCCGTCAGAACTTAGCGATAGAAATATAGATATGAGTTTTACCATTCGTAAGATATTTATTATGATTCGAGAAAAATTTGCTGATACAGATATAAAAGTCATATGGTTCTCTTCGATATCTAAGAATTACCTCTACCATTATCCGGATGAGAATCCGATATATTTTTTCACGGCTAAGGCGGATAATTTCGCTAAATTGCATCGTAACGTTTTTTTAAAGAATTTTTTCCCCACAATAAGGTTTCCAAGCCCCGCATACGCAGGAGTAAAATTGGCTATCTGGATAGATAAATGGGAGAGAAGATTATACAAAAGCCTTAAAAATGAGCAGAACGTACAAAATCTACTGGATTTTTTGATAACAATAATCATTTTTAGTAGGTCTGGGATAAAAAAAACAGAGAAAAACCTGATAGAGAATCTGTTGGTCAAATATCATTTAAGTAGCAAAAGAGAATTTTTGTTAGATGTGGATTTTCATCATATAATTCCCAAAATATTCAATAATTACCGCAAAAACTATAATTTTAATTTCTATAAAGAACTGGGATGTCTGGATGAAATCAAAAACGATCTTTTTGCTCTGTTACTGGAGGAGATATCTTGTTCGTCAAAAATCGTTTTCTCCATACAATCTTTGGGAATAGCGTACCATATTCTTCAAAACAAGGTTTTTCTAGAAAAACTACAAGATCGGAAAACTTCTCTCAACTGGATAGCTCATCTGCCGGTCTTACTAAAAGAGGTCAAAATCGATAAACGTACTGCGCAGGATATGGAAAAACTAAATATTTATGTAGATGGCAATGATATCGGTCTGATTATAGGTACGTACGAACAGTTGGAGTCAATTTATGAACAATTGGGTATAGGTGTGTCTAATTTATCTACAAAATCGGAATTTGTTTCTGTGGATTTATTTAACAAAAAATATTCGTATTCAATAGATTCTAAAGTTACTCAAAATATTCCTTCAAAAATAATAGAGGATAATCTCAAAATTATCGGTTGTCGTGGTGATAAAAAAAGAGCGGTCAGAATTCTATTCATAAAGAAAGCAATATCGTTTTTCAGTAGACATCAGATAGATGAGATAGCTTTCCCGTCGAAGATCAATTTTTCCTAAAATTGTTGTTTCCCAAAAAAGTCATAAAAAACCGAAAAATTTCTCATAGTTGTCTCTGTGGTATGAAAAATGCTTCATTCATCGGCAGGTTTATACTTAAAAAAAGGAGGAGTGACAAAATGAGAACAACATTATTTGAGATTATGGAAACATTGCATGACGGTTTATTTGATGACGAATCGATTATTTCTTACATAAATACTCTATTTGAAGAAGGTAAAATAGAGCTCGTTTAAAACCTTAAAAGAGAATTTAATATGGGGAATGAGACTGATTTTCCCAAAGTTTTGATTGTCGAAGACGACGTCAGGACAGCGGAAATGCTAGAAATGGGATTGGCTGCCAGAGGCGGTTTTGATTGCGCTATAGCGCATGACGGACATCAGGCTCTTGAGCAGATAGAAAGACAGATCCCCGATGTTATTCTTTTGGATCTGTGTTTACCCGGAGGCTTAAACGGTTTTGACATTTGTAAACAGGTCAAACAGAATAACGAACTGTTTATACCGGTGATAATGTTGACTGCTATGGATGATGTCAAAAGCAAGGTTCACGGTCTGGATTCCGGTGCGGACGATTATATCACTAAACCGTATGATATTGTTGAGGTGGTGGCAAGGCTGAATTCTATTCTTCGGGTAAAAGATTTGCAAAACGAGTTGGTGGAGAAGAATAAAAGTCTTGAAGAATTGAATCTGTTGAAGGATGAATTTTTGTCGATGTGTTCTCACGATCTGAGAAATATCATCATGCCCATTATGGAGGCAAGCTCCCTTATGCGGGATAACCTGTTGCCTGACAGTAATTTAAAATTTGCTGATATAATTTTTCGGCAAAGCAAAAAAATGAGTAGTTTGCTAAATACTTTATTGCAATCGTTTAATATTGAGCAGGGTAAGTTGGTATTGAAGATGAATGCGGTAGACGTAAATGAGTTTATTGAACAGTATGTACACGATTGCATGTTGTTAAATGATACTACCGATATAGAAATAAATTCTGAGATAAGGCAAAACATAGATGACTGGGTTTTTGATGTCGAGAAGATAGATGAGGTGTTAACAAACCTTATATCAAATGCGATAAAGTTTTCCGTACCAGGTGGTAAGATAACTGTTATTCTAGATAAATATCATGAATCCGGAGAAGAGTATCTTATGTTTTCCGTGAGGGATACGGGAGAAGGTATTCCGAAAGAGCGATTGGAATCTATTTTTGAGAAGTTTGTTTCTAAAAATGCTCCTAACAATGATTTGGGATTGGGGTTGGGGTTATCGATTTGCAAAAATATCATTGAGGCGCACGGCGGTAAAATCTGGGTGAAAAGTGTAGAAGGGGTCGGCAGTGAATTCTCTTTCATAATCCCTAAACTTGAAATTCACGAGCCGCAAGCGGGCTGTATTTCTGTAAAGTAACTCCTTTATTCTTTGTTTTGATCTAGTTCCATCGAGTCTATTATTTCCCACAATCTGTTTACCGTGAAGTTATATTGATCCGTATTTCTAGCTCCTGTCTTTATGTTAAGAACGATACCTTTGCCGTTAGCGGAAAAATGAAAAATTATCTCTGACGGTGTTGTTGTTTCTATATTTTTCATCACGTCTATTTCTTGATCTATTTCGTTGCCGTTTATAGATATGATAAACTCTAACTGAGCCAGTTTATTGAAAAACATATTGAACTCGGTTGGGAAATTGCCTCTGTTGGGTATTTTTATTTTCTTTTTGAAATGGGAAGTTTGGCTTTTATCTTCCGGGTATTCCTCCGGTTTTAGGAAAGGTGTGCGCACGATTTTCGATGTTTTTTGTTTAATCCGTATTTCGATATCTTTTGTCTCCGGATGGCGTGTTTTCTCAAGCATGGGAGTTTCTTCAAAACGGAGCCATCCTAGAGGCGAGACCGGGATATTGTTTTTTAATGAGAATTTCCGCGTTTTGGGGAAAATGGGGAACAACTGCGTTGTGACTTCGTGACTGGGATAAGGTTTTTTGCATGAAAAACAAAATAACTTACTTTTATTGTATCTGTCCGTCTTCATAGGGCGGTTGCATTTGGGACAGGGACGATTGATTTTGCCTAAATCGTTTTTTTGTCTCAGTCGATGAATATCCTTTTTGTCATGTAAAGCTCCAACCGATATATTCCAACCTACACCCCATCCGATACATACAAAAAAACCGTTTTGTATTTTTCGCAACTGTTCTTTTAGTGACCAGTAGAATCTGTACCCTTCATCCATTTTGCATTTATCATAGAACTCCATTTCAGCTTCTATAATATTTTTCGCCATCTCGTTACAAACAGTTTCCAGGTTGACAAAAAGATCTGTTTGCTGACTTTTATTTTTTATTTTGATTTTACTCAAACTGTATTCGCCTGAATTGATAGTTTCAAGATAGAAAGAGGTTGCCCAGATCGGTTTTGATGGGGATTGACTATC
>CAZFUR010000230.1:0-4139 GCA_964522245.1 uncultured bacterium
TCCAAGAGTTCGGTGACCGCAATAGATCGCTATCATAATCGATCCAGAAAAACCCTCCCACGACTCCATCGGGCACCTGAGACCGATCCAGATAACGTACGGGTGAGACCTCGAATATCCTGTTTTGAAAACCTGCTTTTTCTATTAGACTTATCAGAATTTCTTCGTCTATCTGCTCAGTCGAAATTTTCATAATTGAACTGACCATAGACTTGGCATCATCTCTGTTTCTCATAGCAGACTCAACCCATCTTTTCATACTTTCCGTATCCACGTCATACAATCCGATAGAGTTGACCGACGCAACATATACGGAAAAAAGTTTATAGCTTGACTCATCTTTCATAATCTCCTCTAAATTATCCAATACCATCTGATCGGACAAGTCATAAAAAGAGATGTTCAAAGCCTTCGCTACTTTCATTTTCAGCAAAAATAAATAGCTTATATCTTCATCAAGATCCGATATAAACGATTTCTCAACAATAGATTTAGCTTTAACAGTTTCATTCAAAATTAGGTTCATCTGATCAACCAACATAGCATCGGTAACCTGAGACCGATCTATTTTATCCCTATCCACAATCTGCTTTTCCAAATATTTCCTAATTTCGGAATGCAGTCCGCCATGCACAAAAATTCTGCCATGCGCATAAAAGCCTGCTTGTACATATCCTGTCACAATATCTTCTATCAGCTCTTCTCTTACGTCATCCGCTTCAATAAAATCAGCAAACCCACCACCTCTTATAAGTTCCAATTCGTGGTTACCCAACAACCTCACCACATCACCGCCCGCTTGTCTTGCCTGTTTTTGCAATTCTCTTAGAAAACGATGAACTTTCAGCGATTCAGGACCCCTATCGATCACGTCTCCCATCTGAACCAATACCGCTTCTTCACCTATCCAAACTCCTTGCCGATTTATCAACCCCGCATCGATGAGAATCTCCTCCATCATCTCCAACTCACCGTGCACATCAGGCAACACAATCACCTTGGGATCAGATCCTCTCTTCCGATCATACGCCTGAGAAGAAACATCGTCATAACCGGACACCGATTTTGCCGATTTAAACTGTTTTAATCGATTTTGCAAAATCTGTCCGATATTTATCATCTCATCTTCTAACTGATCAGACAGAAGACCACTTGCGACTCTTTTTCCGTTGAGCATCGTATACGCTTTTGATATCTCCTCCATAAGACTCTCTAACTTAGGAAAATCAGATCCTTTAATCAATCCGCTCAACGACTCTCTTACGTTTATTAGGTCTTCTAACAACTTGCGTAAATCCAAGACCTTATTACTATTTATATCCTTAAATAACTTGATAATCTCATCGACCCGAACCATATAGTTTGAATCAACATACACATTCGACTCCGAAACCACAGAATCTTCATCTACAAGAAGCATCGCCGTTATTAACGATTTATATATCTGCTCACGTAGAGAATCCGATGCAACCAGATAATTAACATAATCGTTATTCCGTCTCTTAATAAGGGCTATCAATTCTTCTCTTTGTTTATCGGTTAATGAATCTGATATTCTTGGTAACTCGTTGATTACAAACTCGTTAAAATCTTTATAACTGTCGGGGGCAAAAGCGGAAAGTTTATCCATCAATCCCTTGCAATGTTCTATTTTAGCCTGCACCTGCGCATAGCTTAGAGGTATAATTTCATCTTTTTGCTCAAAGGTTTTGTCGTTATTAAGAGCGTTACGAATATCTTTCAACAGACCGATAGCCTCGTCAAGAACACCCCCGCCAAACTTTGAGGTTTGACTTAAATCTATAATTTTTGAATTGACCACTCTTTTGAAACCTGCTAGATAAGCCGGAGGAATCTGTTGCTTCATGTATGGGAAAACGATCATAAGCTCTTTAACTCTTTTCAGATCAATTTTATTGTATTCGCTCAAATCCCTGACACTATCTGCGAAAGATTCTATCCATTCGACGGCATCATCGTTCTTATCCGCATTTAGCGGAGACCTGCGCAGATCAAAATACACTTGCAAAAGTTCCCGCCTGATTTTATCAACCATAGCCCCTTTATGACGGCTACTCATAGCAAGAAAATCAAGATATCTTTTGTGAACAATTGCAAGAGATCTTTTACGTTGATCTAAAGTCATTTTATGAGCAATCGCCGATAACTGGATTTTTCTAAAATCAGTCAATTTTTGTAACGAGTCAACATCCGATACACTCAGATTTCGGATAATTTCCGACAAATGTGCAACAAACATCTCAACTCCCATATCACGAGCGGCATAATCACGCACAGCAGTCTCAAACCTTGCGGGAATCGGGCTATATTTGCTTAAAACTTCTTTCGGGATTCTTTTCGATTTTTGCATACCGGTAATTTCATCGTGACTCATCGCAAAACAATACGCCATTATCTCATGGATAATCAGATCCGCATCAACCTCACCACGTTTAAGATATATCCCTCGTTTGCCCGCATGACCGTCTATCCCATCAGGTAACCCATCGACAATTTTTATCCGATTCTCTATTCTTAGCTGGTCAAGTTTACTGCGCAAAAGTTTGGAATTTTCATCGTACTCATTCTTTAATTTATCCATGGCCTGATTTAGATATATTTTGTAAGGCGTCTGATCAATGTTCTCAAAATTTTTCATCGCCGCATCAATCACAATCTGATGATTTATATCATCCAGCTCACCCATAACCGCATCTTTGATTCCATCGGGAGCATACAAACCGTAATCAGTGACCGCCATATTAATAACATTCAAAATCCTCTTTTTCTGGTAACCGCTAAGTTCCGGCAAAAAAGCTATCAATTTCTCCGTTTTTAGTTTTCTGAGATTTTCGATATCGTTAGCATTGTTGATATTTTTTAAAGCAGTTACAAACTCCTCAACAAAATCGGTATATTTATTCCGCCGACGATCGGAATCGGAACGGATAAGAATAGCCCGTTTATCTATGAGACTTTTAAGTTCTTCTATACGATCACTTAGGTTATATAAATCAAATTGAACAGGGGCTATCGCAGACAATAACATATCCAACAAAACACCTGCATGGTCATGTTTCATATTGTTTATCAGCTTTTCAACCGTATTGAGATATAGATAAAGATCATCTTCCACATCAGCGTTACCAAACTGTATCTTTCTAACCATCATTTTTATAAATTGACTTGCCGGAACAGGTTGAGCCAAATCCCTCACCACTCCAAATTTTCTTTCAGGGATAGGATTATAAAAAGCCGAATCCGGTACATCCCTGAACTCCTGCGCCTTTTTGATCTCTTGATGATTCAGCTCAAAAAAATACGCCAAAACCTCGTGAACAACATTGTCAACTGTCGCATGACCACGTTTAAGATATATCCCCTTTTTGCCCGCATGACCGTCTATTCCATCAGGCAACCCGTCGACGACCTGTATTTTTCCTTCTTTCCTCATCTCTCTCAGATCTGTGATAAGACGCTCGGTTATCCCTGTATAAGTCTGTAAAAGAGCTATCGACTTATCAATCAGATACCCTATACCGGCATCATCAAAACTTACAAAATTTTTCATCACCGAGTCTATAACCACCTGATGAACAATCTCTTGCAATTGGGTGTAATTTATACCTTCATCGTACAAGCCCGATGACAAAGCCTCGTTTATCTTAGCCAATATTTGTTGAGTTTTCTCCTCATCAAACGGTTTCCAGTTAGAATCATCCGCCTTAAGCAAAGCAATTTCCAAAGAAAATCCCAACATCGAAGCAAAAGCGCTCTGTGCCCACCTGACGACTTCGGGTTTTGAGGCATCACCGGTTATTATGGGTACTCCCAACGTTTGAGTAAAAAAATCGGACAGGGTCTCAATGGTAGGCATTATCCCTGAAATTCTGGACGAGTAGACATCATCGAATTTTTCGTTACTTGCGTTGGGAGAAACAACTACATAAGAGATCTGTTTTTCTCTAAAAATAGCCGTAACGCCTTCCGTATGAAACCCACCGGCGACTAAAATAGCGGTTTTTTTACCATTTTTGCTCAACTGATCAACCACATTTTTAGCGAACGCTTTGTCACGCTTTAGGGCAAGCCGATAAAAAGTTGTATTGTTCTTTATAATAATTTGTATCTCATCGCTA
>CAZFUR010000231.1:0-4096 GCA_964522245.1 uncultured bacterium
CTTTATAGCGGCTTTCTCTATCTGGCGAACCCTCTCTCTGGTAACACCGATAATCCCGCCTATCTCCTCTAATGTCTTCGGCGATTCATCATCCGACAAACCAAATCGATGCACAAGCACCTTAGATTCCCGCTCAGTCAACAACCCCAATAGATCAAGAATATCATTTTTCAACATGGAAGAACACAGAAACTGCAATGGTGTTAAAGCATCTGTATCCTCCAACATATCTATAAGGTCACAAACCTCGTCTTCATTTATGGAACTGAAGATATAACTAGGTTTGTGCAGGTGACTTTGTATATCCACAATCGTTTGGATAGTCTCACCAGTCAAATCAGAGACCTCCTCGTTAGTGGGTTGGCGGTCATATTCTATGACGAATTTCTCAATCACTTTTTTGACCGCCGCCATCTTTTCAACCATATAAACAGGGATTCTGACAATCTTACCTTGGTTTGCCAGAGCGCGTATAATGGACTGGCGAATCCACCACGAAGCGTATGTACTCAACCTGCAACCGCGGGTAACATCATACTTTTCCACAGCTTTCATCAAACCGATGTTGCCTTCCTCAACCAAATCCAGAAACGGCAACCCGCAATTCGCATATTTTTTAGCAATACTGACAACCAAACGCAAATTAGAACGGATCAGTTTACGATGCGCCTCATCATCATTTTTTGCCTTAACGGCTAATTCACGTTCCTCGTCACGAGAGAGCAACGCTATCTCACCGATATCTTTCAGATAAATCTGCATTGAATTGCGTGATGTCATGCCACAACCTTAAACCCGGTTTTGATTCCTTTAATTGCTTCCACCACCACAGACAACAAAAAAAGTTGTTGTCATCAATGTATTTATGTCGGCTTTTTATTTTTTTTCTAGAGCCTAATTTTAAAAATTTATATTTTAGCTCTGTTCTATAACAGCCTGAGCCGCCGCTAATCTTGCGATCGGAACCCTGTACGGAGAACAACTAACATAGTTCAAACCGTTCGCATTACAAAAATAAATAGATCTCGGGTCACCACCGTGTTCACCACAAATACCTATTTTTAAACCGGGGTTCACTTTTCTTCCGGATTTGACAGCCATCTGTATCAACTTGCCAACACCCGACTGGTCAAGAGTCTGAAACGGATCGTCCGCTAAAACCTTTTTAGATACATACTCCGGCAAAAAGACACCCGCATCATCACGACTAAACCCGTAGGTCATCTGAGTTAAATCGTTTGTTCCAAAACTGAAGAATTCAGCTTCTTCGGCTACAGTATCCGCCAAAAGAGCCGCACGCGGAATTTCTATCATAGTACCTATTTTGTAATCTAGCTCTATTCCTGAATCAGAGATAACTTTTTGAGCAACAGCGATTATTTCCTTTTTCAAAAGTTTCAACTCATTGACATCGCATATCAGAGGAATCATTATTTCAGGAACAACTGAAAAATCGTTCTCTTTGGTCACTTCACAAGCCGCCTCAACGATTGCACGCGCCTGCATTCTCGCTATCTCAGGATACGTCACAGCCAAACGACAACCCCTATGCCCCAACATAGGATTTAACTCTTCCAAACTATCAACAATCGACTCTATCTTCTCTGATGAAACACCCATATCTTTGGATAACTCATCGACAGCTTTTTTATCCTGAGGCAAAAACTCATGCAAAGGAGGATCAAGCAAACGGATCGTTACAGGCAAACCACCCATCGCCTCAAAAATACCTTTGAAATCAGATTTTTGCATAGGTAATAATTTATCAAGCGCTTTTTCTCTACCTTCCAGATCACGAGCAAGAATCATTTCACGCATTGCTTTGATTCGATCGCCCTCAAAAAACATATGCTCCGTTCTTGTCAGACCGATACCTTCCGCACCAAAATCTCTCGCCACTTTTGCGTCTTCAGGTGTATCGGCGTTTGTCCTGACATTGAGCGTCCTTATCTCATCTGCCCAAGACATCAACTCGGCAAACTCATTGCTCAATTCAGGATCAATTGTCTTCACCGATCCGAGATAAACCTCGCCAAGGGACCCGTCCAAAGATATAACATCACCTTCTTTGACGGTTCTACCACCAACCTCAAAACTCTTTGAACCGTAATTTATGGAAATAGCGCCACAACCGGCAACACAACATTTACCCATACCGCGCGCAACAACAGCCGCATGAGAAGTCATACCGCCACGAGCAGTTAATATCCCCTCCGCCGCACTCATTCCACCGATATCCTCAGGCGACGTCTCTATACGAACAAGTATAACCTTCTCACCCTTTGCAGCCATACTTTCCGCATTAGCGGCGGAAAAAACAACTTTACCGCTAGACGCTCCGGGCGATGCAGGCAACCCTTTGGCTAAAAGGTCTTTTTTACTGTCAGGATCAAACATCGGATGAAGAAGCTGATCTAACTGTTCCGGCAAAACCCTCATAACAGCGGTTTTCTTATCAATCAAACCTTCTTTAAACATTTCTACAGCAATCCTTATAGCCGCTTTTGCCGTTCTTTTGCCGTTACGGGTCTGTAACATATAAAGTTTATTGTTCTGAATAGTAAACTCTATATCCTGCATATCTTTGTAATGGGCTTCCAACCTTTTGTATATATCAACCAGTTGATTGTACAACTCCGGCATCAGCTCTTCCAGACTCATCAAATTATCATCGGATTTGCGAGCTTTGTTTATAGGCTGAGGCGTTCTAATTCCGGCAACAACATCTTCGCCCTGAGCATTTTGTAAAAACTCACCATAGAATATTTTCTCGCCCGTTGAAGGATCCCTCGTAAAAGCGACTCCCGTTGCGCAATCATCACCCATATTACCAAAAACCATCGCCTGAACGTTCACCGCAGTTCCCCAATCATCGGGAATATTGTTCAACTGACGATATTTGATGGCTCTCTCGTTTTCCCATGAAGAAAACACCGCTCCGATAGCTCCCCAAAGCTGATCATATGCGCTTTCAGGAAAATCTTGTCCGGTAACCTCTTTTACTTTCGCAATGAAAGCAGGCACAAGCGATTTCAAATCATCCGGCGATAAATCACTGTCAATTTTAACACCGACTTCTTTCTTTTTGCTATCCAAAATATGCTCAAGGAGCTCCGAATCCATACCCATCACCACATTTGAGTACATCTGGATAAAGCGTCTGTAACTATCCCACGCAAAACGCGCATTGCCGGTCTTCTTTATGATCCCCTCAACAACGTCTGCGTTTATCCCTAAATTGAGCACCGTATCCATCATACCCGGCATTGAAACTCTAGCACCCGACCTAACAGAAACGAGAAGAGGATTAGACACATCGTTAAACTTCATCCCCATCGCATCTTCCAGTTTCTTGATATTTTCATTGACTTCTTCTTCCACTCCGGCGGGATATTGCTGATTGTTCTTATAATAATGTACACACGTTTCTGTAGAAATAGAAAAACCCGGAGGAACAGGTATCCCAAGATTTGTCATCTCGGCAAGGTTAGCCCCTTTGCCTCCAAGTAGATTCTTGTCCTGTGCCGAAGCCTCAGCTTTACCATTCCCAAAAAAATATACATGTTTAGCCATAGTGTTCCTCTCTCCTTTTTAAAAGTATATTGAATGATCCAAATCATTATCCCGATTGAAAGTTAAATCTAACAAACTTTCTTCATTATTTAAACAAAAATTGTCTCCTTAGCCATTTAACCTCTTCATTAAACGCCTTTTCATTGTATGCAAATTAAAGAACCTCAGTATAATACCGATAATATTTTAAAACACAATTAATTTTACGATTTTTTTTATTAATAACGTTCTCTGGTTTTAAATGGGTGGTGCTGTTGTCTTATAAACAGGAAATTTCAGATCTCAAAATACTTATCGCCAATCCCGATAACGATTCACTAATAATATATAGGACTTTTCTGGAATCTATCGGATACAGCGTAATATCGGCTCAAGACGGGATAGATGCGTTGCGGATGGCTTACAACGAATCCCCAAACCTGATGATTCTTGATGCGGATATGCCGAATATCGACGGATACGAATCTTTCAGACTACTAAAACATGATTCTCAAACCAATCAGATACCGATCATTTTGGTTCA
>CAZFUR010000232.1:0-4082 GCA_964522245.1 uncultured bacterium
TGAGCAATCTATTCGTTTGGGTTACGTTCATTATAACCTCCGAAAACTATATAGCAACTCCGCTAGACCATCAAAAAAATCAGACGGAGTATATGTCAAACATCATGTATATATTTATCATCATATCGGTAATTTCCGGCACTTATCTAGTTTCGGTTTCCCCCCTTTCTTGCCTCATTGAAACTACCTACGATGTGTTTTTCACAAAAACATTACAACAATAAAACACTTTTCTATTATTTATGTCAACAAAAACTTACATTTTCCTCACTATTTCAGGCAACAGCTGTTTCGCTTTAGGCGCAAGTACACTGTTGGGACTATCTTTCAAAAAATCGTCCAAAACCTGTTTTGCCTTCTCGTTATCACCCAATCGGGATAAACAACCTGCCAAATTTAGTTTTGCATCGTTCCTGAAAGGACTATTTTTGTAATTTTCTATCAGACTCGCAAAAGCGTCTCTGGCTTTCTCAAAGTCTTTCATTTCCTCGTATGTGTACCCAAGACCCAGCAGAGCTTGATCAGCTGCTTTGTGATCGGCAAACTCATCGATGACTCTTTTATACGATTTTAGAGCGTCCTCGTACTTTTGCTCACTGAAGAGAAGATTACCTTTCTTCAGCAAAACCACAGGATAATAGTTAACACCGTCATAATTATCCAGAAATTCGTCATAAGCGACAGCGGTTTTTGCGTTCTCAAAGGCGAGAAGAGCTCTTTTTCGCTGACTAGACCTGTACTGGTTTATGAAAATACCCATAAAAATCACTATCACCAACGCAATGGCTGACCATTGAATGGCGAGTTTGTTCTCTTTATAAAAATCGACGGCGTTCCCGATACTCTGGAAAAACGGATCCGTATGCAACTGCTCTTCGCTGATTTTATCTTTCTTTGACACGTTCTCTAAACCTCCATCTGGTTGTCCAAGTTGACTTGTGAATCATACTGTTTTTACGATAATTTGGCAACCAAATCTTCACTATTTTTAATTATCTTGTCAATATCTTCTTCATCAAGCCCTGCGCCCCTGATGATTGAATCCCTCAATCTTTCGTTCAGCAAATCACTCGGTGAATGGCAATCGGAATTGACAACCATCTTCGCGCCGTACTTTTTCGCAAGTTTCGCTACATGTCCGTTTGTCAGTGAATGACCTCGTCGAGCGGTTATCTCCAAACAAACATTTTTCTCGACCGCCGACTTGACATCCTGATCGGTTATCAGACCGGGATGCGCAAGCAGATCGACACCAGCTTCTATTGCGGCACGATTCGTCCCTTCAGCTACAGGCTCCACAATAGTCTCACCGTGAACGACAACAATTTTCGCACCAAGTTTTCTACTTTTTTCCACACAAGAGGATATCAAGCACGGTGCTACATGTGTTATTTCTACGCCAGGTATAACAGTAATATCGGTATGTTTTTTAGTATCTTTAACAAAAACAAGTAAATTATGTAATAAAGTTTCTATATTTGAGTTATCCGCATGATCTGTTATTGCCATAGCTTTGTATCCAGCACAATACGCACGTCGCATCAGTTCCGATGGAATAAGCTCGCCGTCGCTAAAAAATGTGTGCATGTGTAGATCGATCATTTTTCCCAAACCTGTAATTTTTTTTATTTTTCTCAACTTTTTTTGTCGAGGAAAATCGCTCCGACTATTTAGTCGTTTCACAATATCTTAGTAAACAAAAAAGTTACCCGTCATAAAAATACGCCCGGCGGGATTCGAACCCACGACCCCAGGATTAGGAATCCTGTGCTCTATCCTACTGAGCTACGGGCGCACGAACTTCAACTACACATTTTACATAGAAAAAATAGCATGGCAAGAAAAATATAGATGATCAAATATTAATATCAGTCTTCCAATACCTTATATTGAATCATTTTCATAAAAAGGTTTGCCGTATGCGATACATTATCAAGGAAAATTTTTCCTCGTATAAGATCGTATTTTATTCCCCCTAAGATTTTTTCTTTTTCTTTGATGTAGTATAGGTTTTCTTTGCGATATTGCAGTCGCATCAGATATGCGCAAGCCCGCATGATAGCTTTTTTATAAATCGCCATTTTTTTCTGATCGTTATCCCGTTTTGCGATTCTCCACCCCTCTAGAAGCGCTTGTGCACCGGCGGCAGTAGTTTTTGAGTTTCCGTAATACTCCGCTTTAGGGACGATTGCGCCTTCGTAGTCGAAATAGCTACTTTTGTTCAGACAGTTTTTGTATCGGTTTAGAACTCGATCGTTAAGTTTGTATACAAAATCCCTATACCTTTTGTCTCCTGTCAGAAAATAGATCTCGGTAAAATATTGTGAAAACCAGTGCGGGGATAAGATAGCGAAATTTTTCGGTCCCAGATCCAATAACGAAGAAAATTCTTTGAGATAATATTCCGCAGATTTTTTGAGGAACAACATGACTTTTTCGTCAGGCATTTTCGAGTACAAACCGACAACCGCCAACAGAAGTTGTCCGGGGGTCAAAAACTGGTCTTCTGCAAAAGGTGTATCGATTTTACCCGACGGGGTTTGATGCGCCATCAGCCACGGTGTTATCAGATTGATCTCTTTTTCGTATTTGGCTGTGTTCTCCAACATCGATAGCAAAATGAACCCTGCAAGCGAGGGTCTGTTGAGGATATTTTGTCCCTTGATGTTTGATCTGTCCAGAGGGATCAGTTTTTTCTCTTTGATTGATTTGTCGGTATCGAAATATTTGTTCATTTGTTGTTGAATACAATTTTCACCGATTTTTTTAAGGTCGGGATCTTTTAAGAAAGAGGCTGTTTTGTTTATTGTCCACACTCCGTTTGCGATTCTGACGATATTCTGTTTTTTTGCAGGTTTATATTCTGTCTTGTCGGCGAATGCGTAGATAGGTTGGTTGTTGGCATCTATATTATTCTTGAACCAACTTGAGATTATACGGATGCTATCCATGATTGAGTCGTGATTGACATCATTTTCTCTAAAAATCTTATGCCCTCTAAAAAACGACTCGTATTTGCGGTCGGGATACCTTTCTCCAAAATGGTCTACTTTATAAATCTGTATTTTGATATTTTTTTCAAACCGTAATTGTTGGGGTGGAAAATTCATAAATTGACAAAGATAATTTTTTGCTTGGATGGGACCGATATCGTGTGTGATGGCGTCTAGCGGTGATATATCTTCGGATTTAACATTGTTTTCAAAAACTATTCCTGTCACTTTCGGTTCATAGATTTTATTTTTGAAGATTACGTCGCCATAGTTTTGGATTTCATAGGTTGATGTTATCAGCATTATATGTACGTAAGGTGCGGGAATACTCAGTGAGATAGGTTGATGCCTCCATTTTTCGCATACCACTTTCACGGCGACGGCGATTTTTTGAGTCAGGTTCAGATCTTCGTCGGCAACTTTGTATGAGGCTCCTTCGTCGCCTTGTTCGTTGAATAGGAATATTGTGATAGGTGTCGTGAGCTTCTCAATCGCCGGAGTGAGAGAGGGAAGTTTCAGATTTTTTCTCAAAGAACCGAGTTCTTTATCGATACTTCCGGATACATATTTTAGTAGAAGTTGTTTATCTTTGTCCGTGAGGTTTTGCGGATAAGATGTCCCTGCCGTCATGACAGATATAAAACAAAACAGGATTAGAATATTTTTAAACATTACCGAGTCTCCTTATCATAAACTACCCGCTTCACATTCTCTTATTTTAAGGGATACAATGTCAAACCAAAAAAACTATTTTATAAGGGTCGGTATTTTTAGAGGTAGGTAGTTAACGCTTTAAAATCGGGATCTTTCCATAGTTTTCGGAAACTTTTGTCTGAGGTTGCCATATTTTTCAGGCTGGGATCTAGGTTGACCGCTTTCTCTAAAAATTTTAGAGCGGTTTCTTTTTTGTTCATTATCGAGTACAAACGTGCTTCATAATAATATGCTCCGGGGAAATCCGGTTTAAGTTCGATCAGTTTATCAAATGCCGCTAATGCGTCACCGGCAAGTTGTAGTCTGGTAAGAGCGATTCCTTTGTTTAGCCATGCTTGGAGGAAATCAGGGTTAATTTCGGTTGCTTTATTATAG
>CAZFUR010000233.1:0-4079 GCA_964522245.1 uncultured bacterium
GGACAAGGATCGTATTTGGAGGTATCGTCGTGCAGTAATTTTGAGGATTTTCAGGCTCGGCGGATGAATATTAGGTATAAGGATAAATCGACGGGGAAACTGCGGTTTGTGCATACTTTAAACGGATCGGGGCTTGCTTTGCCTAGAATTGTTGTGGCGATAATTGAAAATTATCAAACTGCGGACGGGAAAATTGAGGTACCGGAAGTGTTAAGACCGTACATGCGCGGGCTTGAACTGATAGATTAACTTTTGCCTTGACTAGCGATTTTATATTCTGCTAATCTAGCGGGGTCATATTTTGACAATCGGATGGGACTTGGAGGGGTGGTAGAGTTGGTTGATTGCACCGGTCTTGAAAACCGGCGAACCGAGAGGTTCCGTGGGTTCGAATCCCACCCCCTCCGTTTTCTATATTATAACAGGAGAGGTGGCTGAGTGGCTGAAGGCAACGGATTGCTAATCCGTCGAAGTGGAAATTCCGCTTCCGGGGGTTCGAATCCCCCCCTCTCCGTGTTACTCTTCAAAATGTCGGTTACTTTGTGCTAAATTTTTCTATTTTCAATTTAAAAAATTCAAAAGGATCTTGTTTTGTGTTGTAGATAACCTTGCCCGTATAAAAGAATAAGTGGTATATAAGGAAAGCAGTAACGGTTTTTTGTTACTTTTTTGACACAAAAAAGTAAGCGTGCCCAGCAGGGTTCGAACCTGCAACCTACGGTTCCGTAGACCGTCACTCTATCCAGTTGAGCCATGGGCACACAATCGGGATTGTATCACGGTTATCGCAAAATTATCAATATCAAAAACGGTTGTCATTGAAAAAATTTTCGCATCGTTGTTTTAGTAATGAATTCCTTCGGAAAGATTCATTATTATAAAGACATCTGTTAAGCGCTGTTTTTGATCCTACTAGACAAACTAGATTTTTTGCTCTGGTTACGGCTGTATACAATAGATTGCGTTGCAAAAGAACAAAATGTTGCTCCGATAACGGAATCACCACTACAGGATATTCACTACCTTGTGATTTGTGTATAGAAATCGCGTACGCCAACGTAACCTGCCCCAACCATGATTTCTCATACGAAACTTCACGTCCGTAAAAGTTTATAGTCAGTTGACCAAGATCGGCATTTAGGTAACTAATGAACCCGATATCGCCATTAAAAACATTTATATCATAATTATTTTTTATCTGCATAACTTTGTCGCCGAGCCTAAAAGTGGTTTTCCCGTAAACAATACTCTCTTTAGAGTGGTTCAACAGATCTTGTAACTCTGAATTTAACTGATCTACTCCGACGATACCTTTTTTCATCGGAGATAAAATCTGTATGTCGTTTAACGAATCGAACCCGAATTTTGTCGGGATACGATCCAGTATCAATCGCTTGATTATTTTTAGAATCTCTTGTGGATTATTCTTTTCAATAAAGAAAAAATCACTGTTTTCTCCTTGAAAAGAAGGATACTCGCCTCGATTGATTTTATGGGCATTTTTTATGATATCGCTGTTTTCACTTTGACGATGAATTCTTTTTAAAACTATTTTCGGGATTTGATCTAATTTAATCAGATCACTCAACACCGCTCCCGCTCCCACTGACGGTAGCTGATCCGCATCGCCAACCATGATAATCCTAGCACCCTGTTTTATCGCGGATAAAAGGTGGTATGCCATTTTTATGTCGACCATGGAGACCTCATCAACAATAATATTGTCTGCTTCCAGAGGAAAAGAACTGTTGCGCTGGAACGATTCGGTTGTCGGGATATACTCTAGTAGTCTGTGTAATGTCGTGGCTGTTTGAGAGGTTGTCTCATGAAGCCGTTTTGCGGCTCTGCCTGTCGGAGCGGACAAAAAAAACGATTGTTTAGATTTAATCAGTAACGCAAGAATCATTTTTACCAAAGTGGTCTTGCCTGTACCCGGTCCGCCTGTTATCACAATCAGTTGATTGTTGAATACTTTTTGGAATTGCTGTTTTAAATTGTTGTCTAATTCCATATTTAAATCGTTCGCCAACGAATCGATCAGTCCTTGTTTGAATTCTATAGGAGACGTTACCGGTTGAGACGCTCTTTGGGCTACCATAAGGGCTACTGTATTCTCGTACAAAAACATCTTGTTTAGATAAACAGGATTTTTTTCTGTATCCGATTCTAAAACAATTTTATTTTCCTCAGCCATGCGTTGTATGGTTTCTGAAACGTCGGATACCGGAACTTGAATTCGGTTGGATACGGTGGCGCAAAGAGAATCTTGTGGCGTGAATGTGTTGCCGTTATCGGTATCCTGATTAAGGAAATAGTAAACTGCCGCTTCAAGGCGTTTGGGAGAATTGGGCGATTGCCCGGACTGTAAGGCTATCTCATCGGCTTTCCGAAAACCTATGCCACGTAGATCGTATGCCAATTTGTAAGGGTCGGTTTGGACAATATCAAGAGAGTCATCTTTGTACTTGTCATATATCTTCAAGGCAAGTTGCTGGGGTATGCCAAATTCGCTGAGTGCTATCAGAGTATCTCTGGTTTTATGATGATCTTTCCAGCCGTTAAGAATCATTCGGACTCGTTTTTCACCTATTCCATGAATTTCTTTCAGTCGACCGGGTGTTTTGTCGATTACCTCCAGAGTTTTCTCGCCAAACTTGGCAACGATTCGTTTTGCCATCTGTTTGCCGATTCCATCAATTAATCCCGACCCTAAAAATCGCTCAATACCCGTTTTCGACGAAGGTAAAATCTCGCGAGATTCAATTATTCTAATCTGTAACCCAAACCTCGGATTGTACTCGAGAACACCGTCTATCGTAAGATGTTGACCCTCTATTGCCGAAGGTATTGTACCTACGATTGTTGTCGGTTCCGAATCACCTTCCTCAATAAAACGTGCTATGGTGAAGTTGTTTTCATGATTGAAAAAAACGATCTTGTCTAAAATACCTTTTAAGGTAACTTTGTTTTCAGGCATAAAGTGGTTTTATTTATCCATATTAGATCATTAAACTCGTTTCTTGATAATGACATTTAGCCGTTGACGTACCTTTTTATCTATTTTATCGGGACTGGTGAAAATTGCTCCGGATAGGGCGTTTTTGCAACTGCACGTTGAGGTATCGGGCAGTGACGATACAGCCGATTTCAGTATCTTTTTTGCGTTTTGGATATTTTTTGTCAGGTATTCTATTACCGTCTCAAGTGTGACTTGATCGTGTGTGTCGTGCCAGCAATCGTAATCGGTTACCATGGCAAGGACAGCGTAACAGATTTCCGCTTCACGAGCCAGTTTCGCTTCGGTTAGATTTGTCATCCCGATAATATCCATACCCCAACTGCGGTAAACCATAGATTCCGCTTTCGTGGAAAATGCGGGACCTTCTATATTTAGATATGTTCCGCCGTTGTGAACCGTGATACCCAAATCGCAGGCTGTCTCAAAAAGTAGTCTGGATAATATGGGACAAATCGGGTGAGCAAAACTTATATGCGCTACAATCCCGTCTTCAAAAAAAGTAGCTTTTCTGCAATGGTTTGTGCGGTCATAAAATTGATCGGGTATAACCATATCCATAGGATGAAGATGCTCTTTTAAACTGCCGACGGCACTAACGGATATTATATCTTCGACTCCCAGTTTCTTGAATCCGAAAATATTTGCTCTGTAATTGATCTCGCTTGGCGACATTTTGTGTCCTTGCCCATGTCGTGGCAGAAAAACAATCTCCACGCCGTTCAAACTGCCTATCTGATACGACCCCGACGGTGCCCCAAACGGTGTAGTAACCGTTTTTTCTTTTAATCCTTTCAAACCCTCTATATCGTAAAGACCGCTTCCTCCGATAATACCTATCTTTTTTGACATTATAGATGTCTCCTTATAGATGTTTTGTTGTGAAGCACAATCCTATCATACCGTTTGACTCGGTATAAAGATTTTTTTTCTATGACCGATTTTATAGGTATGTCTACGCAAAATCAAAAAAAAATATTAGTGGTCGAAGATGAAATAGCAATATGCGAATTACTTGAATGCGTTCTTCAGGCAGAAGGATACCTGATTGAAACCGTTTACA
>CAZFUR010000234.1:0-4059 GCA_964522245.1 uncultured bacterium
CTTCACCTTGTATAAGTTCCAGCATAACAGCGCATGTTTTTGACGATACAGCCTTTTTTAGAGCGTCAATATCTCCGAAAGGAACATAGACAAATCCGGGGGGCAGAGGACCGAATCCCGAATGATATTTTTCCTGTCCTGTTGCCGTAACCGCAGCGAGTGTCCGACCGTGAAAAGATTGGTGAAACGTAATTATCTCGTAACGGTCGTTTTGTTGTCCAAACCGTTTTGCCAATTTTATAGCACCTTCGTTTGCTTCTGCTCCACTGTTGCTGAAAAAGGTGTATCCACCAAACCCCAATTTAGACAATTTCTCCGCCAATTCCGCTTGCAGAGGGTTGTAGTAGTTGTTAGGGACATGGATTAACTGCGCGGCTTGCTTTGCTACGGCTTGCGCGATACGAGGGTGGCTATGCCCGAGACAAGCCGTTCCCCAACCGGGATAAAGATCTAAAAAACGGTTTCCTTCAGCGTCAAACAGATAAGAGCCTTCTCCTTTGACAAAAGCTAACTGTTCTCGTCCGTATGTTGGAAGTACATAGTTATCGTATTGTTTTGCGATGTCGATAGTTTTTTTCATAATAATATTAACTCTTTTTTACTATTTCGGTTCCAATTCCTTTGTCGGTAAATATCTCTAGCAACAGTGTGTGAGGTAGTTTACCGTTAATTATATGTGTTTTGTTTACACCACTGTTTACGGCACGCATTCCTGCGGTGACTTTAGGGATCATACCGCCTGAAATGATCCCTTTTTTTATCAAACTTTTTACAAGACCGATGTCAAGATGCGAGACCAGTGAATTCTCGTTATTTTGGTCTTTCAGTATCCCGATAACGTCGGTCAGAAAAACCAATTTCTCCGAGCCGATGGCTTTTGCGATTTCACCTGCCGCTAAATCGGCATTGATATTATAAGTTTTCCCGTCTTTGCCTATACCAAGAGGAGCAATAACGGGAATTTTGTTTTCTTTTATCACAGATGTTATAGCGTGGGTATTGATTCTCTCGACGTCTCCGACAAACCCTAGATCGTGTTTATCATACGGCGGGTCGAGGGTATGTTTTTGCGCAATGATAATATCATGTTTTTTCCCTGATAAACCTTCGGCATTTGCCCCGATTGATCGGATCATATCAACAATATCTTTGTTCACTTTATCGAACAAAACCTCTTCTACGGTCTGTATTGTTTGTTCATCGGTTACTCTAAATCCTTGTACAAATTTTGTTTTTCGCCCTAATCTTTTTAAAGCGGCGCTTATTTTGCTTCCGCCACCATGCACGACAACAGGTTTTATCCCTACCGTATAAAGAAATACAATATCCTTCAGTACATTCTTAATCCAATGTTCATCCGACATGGCACTACCGCCAAACTTTATGACGGTTACCTTTCCCTTGAACGATTGGATATAAGGTAACGCTTCTATCAAAATACCTGCTTTTTTTATTATCTCTTTCATAAAACGTTTCCTTAAAGATTTATATCTATATAATCATGGGATATATCACAGGTATAACATTCACCCTGATAGTCGCCATTTTTGAGATCTATTGTGATTTTAAACCTGTTTTTTGACCATATTTTTTCAGAAAACTCTATGTTTTTCTCTTTTGCGAGGGAGTCTTCTATTATTTGTATGTCGTTAAGGTATACATCAACCTTATTCGGGTCAAGGCTGATTTTGCTTCGCCCCAAAGCGGCGATTATTCTTCCCCAGTTTACATCGTTCCCGTTGAGGGCGACTTTCAATAAAAGGGAGTTAGCGATTATCTTTGCGGCGATTTGCGCTTTTTCTTTATCGGTAGCTCCTTTTAGTAGAATCTTGACTATTTTTGTTGCGCCCTCGCCGTCTTCAAGAATTTTCATTGCCAGAAAATGACAAGTTTCGTCAAGATTCTTCTGAAAGAGTGCCGCATCTGCAGACGTGGCATCAATTATTTTGTTCCCTGCGCAGGCGTTAGCCATTATTATCACGGAATCGTTTGTACTAGTATCGCCGTCGACGGTAATTTTATTAAAGGAGTCGGATACGGCTTTCGTAAGAGCGTCTTTTAAAAAAACGTTATCCACCGCCGCATCAGTGGTGATGAACGCTAACATGGTTGCCATATCAGGTTCGATCATCCCTGCACCTTTTGCCATTGCTCCTATGGTGACTTGTGTTCCGTCGGAGAGGGTAAACGTGCAGGCGTATTCTTTGGTGAAGGTATCTGTTGTCAGGATCGCTTCGGCGGCGTTTTTATTGCCATCGGGATTGACTAGACGGGTGAGCTTTTTTATACCGGCGGTAAATTTATCGATAGGGAGTTGTTTCCCGATTCTGCCTGTGGAGCAAACCAGAATTTCTGAAGGATCGGCTCCAAACTGTTGAGCCGTTATATTCGCCATCGCCATCGCATTGTTGTATCCGTCCGTACCGGTACAGGCATTTGCGCAACCGCTATTTATCACAATAGCTTTGCATTTGTTGCGGATATGTTGCTGACAGAGCAAAACCGGTGCCGCTTTCATTGTGTTAGTAGTGAAACATCCCGCAACGGTAGCGTTTTTTTCAGACACTACCATACACAGGTCTAAAGAGTTTTTCTTTATCCCGCAGTTTATTCCCCCCGCCAAGAATCCGCAAGGTGCTGTTATCCCGCCATTTATCCTTTTCATAAAACTAAATTCCGAAAAACGTTTGATATCTTTTCTGGTATAAAATATACTAAGATTACCTGAGAATTAGTCTCTAACCTTAGATGAAACCTCCATTATACAAAAATATGTCGAAAAAAGTCAAAGTGATTTTAAAAGAGCCTGTGTTGGATATTTATTTTAGGAGAAATATACTAATCGCAACCTGAACGATAAAAACAAAATTGTATAAAAATAAGGAGCATCACGATGAAAAAATTAGGGATAGAGATCGATTTTACCAATGTTATGGCGTCGGCGATAGGTGTTGAGAACGGATTGACTGAATCGGATTTGAGTAATTTTAAAAATGTTGCCGACAACGCAAGAAAAGCTGTCGAAAAAGATAGGGAAGCGGGTAAACTGGGGTTTATGAAGTTGCCTTATAAATCTGATGAAGAACTCGAAAAAATTATAGATGTAGCAGAGCAGATCGCAAAAAACTATTCTGACTTTGTCGTGTTGGGTATAGGCGGTTCCGCCTTGGGAAATATCGCTTTGCACAGTGCCTTGAACCACCCTTTTTACAATCAGTTACAGAACGAATCCCGACCGAGATTGTATGTTTTGGATAATGTTGATCCGGAGTACATCAACGCGCTTCTTGACGTGTTGCCTCTTCAAAAGACATTTTTCAATGTAATCTCAAAATCAGGAACTACGGCCGAGACTATGTCACAATTCTTGATTTTCAGACAGTTGGTTGTAGATAGAATAGGTTCGCAAGCGTTCAGTAAACAGTTTCTGGCTACAACCGATCCGAAAAACGGTGTTATGCGCAAAATTGCCGATCAAGAAGGATTGAAAACATTGAGTATTCCGCCGGATGTCGGGGGGAGGTTTTCGGTTCTGACTCCTGTCGGATTGCTTTCTGCGGCGGTGACGGGAATAGATATCAAAAAACTTGTTGCGGGCGCAAGGAGAATGGACGAGTTTTTGAAGCAGTCGACCGATCCTCTATCCAATCCTGCAGTCATGAACGCTACCGTTCAGTATCTGATGGATAAGAAAGGCAAGTGTATGTCTGTTATGATGCCGTATGTGCAGGCACTGAGAGATTTTGCCGATTGGTACAGACAACTGTTGGCGGAAAGTTTGGGCAAAAAGATTAATCGATCGGGAAAGAAGGTAGAGGTTGGAGTCACTCCTGTCAAGGCGCTAGGCGCTACTGATCAGCATTCTCAGGTCCAGTTGTATGTGGAGGGACCGTCGGATAAAGTGATAACCTTTATCGGAACAAAAAATTATCGTAGCGAAATCTGTATTCCCGAGGCATATAAAGATATAGAACAGCTATCATATCTGTCGGGTCAAAAGATGAGTTATCTGATAAAATCCGAACAAAACGCCACAGCAGTTGCATTGGCTAAAAACGG
>CAZFUR010000235.1:0-4054 GCA_964522245.1 uncultured bacterium
AATGTATAGTTTCCAACCCTTGTAAAAACAAGAATGCGTTAAACGGAGAGACCGCACAACCTAAATCCCGCAACAGAGTCACTCTCGCTTTTATTATGTATGCGATTTTACCTACCGCATTAACAAAATTTAAACCGTGATAACTAGGATCCGGTTGTGATATTAATGGAAAATCTCCTTTACTCCAATCAAATTTACCTGAATCGACAATAACCCCTCCTATTGACGTGCCGTGTCCGCCGATAAATTTTGTAGCAGAATACACAACTATATCCGCACCATGCTCTATAGGTTTTAAAATATATGGACACATCGTATTGTCGACTATCAGAGGTATATTGTGTTTGTGCGCAATGTCACTGACAGCGGATAAATCGGAAATATCCAGTTTCGGGTTGCCTATACTTTCTAGATAAATAGCTTTTGTTTTGGGCGTAATTGCTTTTTCATAATTAGATAATTTCGTGGAATCGACGAATTTTACGTCAATACCCATTTTTTTGAAAGTATATCTAAACAAGGTATATGTGCCGCCATATAAGTTATCCGCACAAACAATTTCGTCACCGCATTGTGCTATGTTCAGCAGCGCAATGGATATCGCAGACATACCGGACGATGTAGCCAATGCCGCCGCACCGCCATCGAGAGCGGCAATACGTTTCTCAAAAACATCGGTAGTCGGATTCATCAAGCGTGTATATATGTTGCCAAACTCTTTTAAGGCAAACAGATCAGCCGCATGATCAGAATCTTTAAACAAGTATGAAGTTGTTTGGTATATGGGAACCGCTCTTGAACCTGTATCCGAATCCGGTGTATGCCCCGCATGAAGAGCAAGCGTCTCCGATCTTAAATTTTTGATATCTGGTTTATACATTTCACCCCCATAGAAATCTGTTTTTTTTAAGAAGTAACACAACCATATATCATATAGATAAATGAATATACAGAACTATTTTAATAAAATAAATGGGGTATTAAGCTAAGTAAATCAATTTCTCGGCAAGATCACCTATGTAGATAACGCTCTTAGAACAGTCTTTCTTTACCGCAATATTGAACCTATTTAACATGCAACACGATTTCTCAGACTGCATTATACTCTTTCCATCGACTTGTTTTATCTTCTCTAATCCTTTCAACCCGTCTTCTTGTAATCCCCCTAAAAGAATACCTATTGTATCTTTGCCGTATATCTCGGCGGCGGAAATCATAAACTGGTCTATCCAATGTTTTAAGAGTATTTCGTAGGGCAACTCGTTATTGACTATCAACATCACTTTATCCTCATCCCATAAATCTAATATAGGAGTTTGATTAGCGGGAACTAGATAAACCGTTGACGCCTCAAGCAATGTCTCGTTCTTATCACCTACTCTTTTTACGGTAAGGGAGCTATTAACCTGTAATCTATCCGCTAAAACATCTAATAACTTGGCGGAACCATTTGATATTATACAGATCGGTACAGGATAATTCGACGGCAATTGGGGAATTAAAGACAAAATAGAAGAAATCCCCCCTAAATCGGAACCGATGACAACTATCCCTTTTTTATCTTGGCTAAAATCCTTCTTTGTTTCTATAGGATACGGCGACAATCTTAATCTGAACAATGTAGTATCAAACCTGAATGTCCCGTTTTGCAAAGATCTGATAAGCTCATCAAAAACATCTGTTTCGGAGTGTGAGATATGTTTGCCCTCAAATATCTTCTTGGGAACCACATCTATAGCACCAAGTTCTATGGCATCTATTATATGTCCACAATATTTCTCTTTCATCTCGGAAAATAAAACAACAGGCGTATTATGCTTTTTTATTAACTGTGCTATTTGTATTATGTCTTCCGTAACAGTCAGGCTTTCAGAGTTGATTAGTATAATAGTATCTGTTATTTCAATATGAGGACAAGAAGAGAAAATTTCTATATTTTTAAACGAAAAATGTTCTTTACAATAATTTAGAACTGTCTGTGATGA
Source organism: uncultured bacterium (assembly GCA_964522245.1). Classification (GTDB taxonomy): domain Bacteria; phylum Auribacterota; class Auribacteria; order Auribacterales; family Auribacteraceae; genus CAZFUR01. The sequence goes on from CAZFUR010000235.1 coordinate 1,986, forward strand.
GTCTTTATTCGGGTCAACTATAAGCAGATTGTTTATTTTCATCAGTGTATTTCCTGTTATTGCGTTGCGATTTCTATTAGCTCCGTAGGATCAAGAATCAATATGATACTGCCGTCTCCCAAAATAGTACTTCCTGATAACCCTTGTATGTTAGATAAAAAATCGATCAAAGGTTTTATGACGATCTCCTGTTTGTTTAATAACTCATCAACAATAAACCCAACCGTATGAGCGCCTGCAGTCGTGATAACTATAGGAATAAGTCCGTCATGGTCATCGGAAACCTCTTTTTGCAGACAAGCATCGGATTTTACCGACATCGCTTTGTGCAGGTCTTCAAGCCCTATAACTTTATCCCTGAGTTTTACGGATTTTCTCTTATTTAAATATTTTATATCTTCAGGTTTGACTTTCACAGTTTCTGAAACGGAATGTATCGGTAACGCAAAAATACTGTTGCCTGATCTCACCATAACAGTATCGACAATAGCGAGAGTCAAAGGCAAAATCATAGTGAACTTTGACCCTTCTCCTTCTTTTGTTGTTACTGTTATCTGTCCGTTTAATCTTGTTATATTGTTGCGCACAACATCCATTCCAACGCCTCTACCTGAAATGTTGGTAACCTGTTTTGCTGTGCTAAATCCTGCGGCGAAGATCAAGTTCAAGGCTTGCTCATAAGTCATACTGTCAAACTTTTCTTGATCTATAATCCCTTTCTCCAAGGCTTTCTCTTTTATTTTATCTACATAAATACCTCTGCCGTCGTCTTCAATTTCTATGATAATGTTATTGCCTTCGTGAAATGCCCTTAAATAGACATTACCCATTTCATCTTTACCGTTTTCTATCCTCTCTTCGGGAGGCTCAAGACCATGATCCGCCGAATTCCTTATCAGGTGAACAAGGGGGTCGCCTATCTGCTCTATAATAGTTTTATCTATTTCCGTGTCCTCTCCTGATATGTGCAGAGTAATTTTTTTATTATTCGTACGGGCAAGGTCTCTAATCATTCTGGAAAATTTGTTAAACACTATTCCGACGGGAATCATTCTTGCACTCATAATGCTGTCTTGCAAGTCGTCGGATATACGTTTTATCATAAAAGTTGCTTTTTTGAGCTCTTTTGTTATTTCAGGTGAACCATTTGAAAGTTCTAGACTTTTTGTTATGGAAGAGAACCTGTTACGGTTGATGATCAATTCCCCGATCAGATTCATTAAACTATCTAGTTTTGTTTGATCGACTCTGATTGTTTTGTCTAGATTAAAATTTTTGCCTTTGCTATCTGCTTTAGCAGGTTTTTTTGCTTCTGTTTTGGCGGGTTTGGGCGGTATTTTTGTTTTTTCTAAATCTTCTTTTGATGATTGCGTTGGTACTGCAGGTTGTGGTTTTTCTCCCACAACCGTTTCTTCTTTAGGCGGTTGTGTAGATACGGGTTCATCTTTCTTTACAGGTTCCGGAGCCTGAATAGGTTTTTCCGAACCTATCACGGTTGATAATTCGTTATCGGAAACAGCAGTTCCTGTCACAGGATTTTTCTCCGCCAACATGATATCGGATATTAGAAGAACATCTACTTCTTGCTCTTTATTATTTTCTTTAATAGCGGCAAAATTATTTTTAAAATATTCTACACATCTTGATAAAATTTCTCTGGTTGAATCATTGCGCCTTGCCGGTTCTTCCTGAAGTTTTTTTGCCAATGTCTCCATTACCTCGGCAAGCTCTTTGGTCTGATTATAGTTCATATAATTAGATGAACTTTTTATACCGTTACATGCTCGGAACAGTACATCGAAATCTTTATCATCAACGGTCTTGTTTGCCATCTTATCAACCAGTGATGCAATGTTATTCAAATGTTGCTGGACGGCAGACAAAAATATATCCGTAGTATCGTTATCCGATGGTGTGTCGGCTTTCTGTTCAAGTGGCTTAGAATCAGGTTTCCCTTTGGAATATTCCTGTAAACTTTTAACAAGGTCGTCTATAGGGGGTGACTCATCTGTGCCGGTTTCCTCTATCGATTTGATCAGTTCCTGTAACGTGTCAAGACACTTGAAAAG
>CAZFUR010000236.1:0-4051 GCA_964522245.1 uncultured bacterium
GTTCATTAGAGTTGATGAACACAATCATAGACGACCTGTCACAAGACAAAGAAAATATCGTAAAAATAGAGAAAGTTCTCCGACTAGGATACGATGCTATCGGTAAATCAAACAACATTTTGTTGTGGATTGCGAAAAATATTAAATCAAAAAAGTACAAACCGCTGGTTAAACCGTACTTGGAAATAAGACTTATGGAAAAATTGATTGACCTGCTGGACCTTTATGAATCCGGAGTGATTGACGATACAAATAGAAGCCATTCAAAAATAAAAGACCTCTTGTTTAACGATAACTGCGCTTTTGTTGTATCACTTTTAAAATCGAGTGATAAAGATTCCGTTTTAGATGTGGCTAAGACAATTCCCGATTCGAGTTCTCTATCTAAATCCGACAAGCAGTCTCTTGTGGCAAAATTTATAATCAACTGTCCCGACGTAAAAGATGTCTTGCACACTGATCAGCCTGAAAAAATACAAGACACCGCTGTTTACTCTTCTCAAAAAGCTTATGACAACAAACAAGAAGAGTTTTATCATCTTGTAAACGTGCTCATTCCTGAAAACGCGAAAAAAATAGGCGTAGCAAGAAGCCATGGAGACCTCAGAGAAAATTTTGAGTACAAAGCGGCAAAAGAAGAACAAGCTATGCTCCTTAGAAGAAAAACAGAAATGGCGGATATGTTGGCTAAAGTAAGGATAATTGACCTTACCAATTTAAAAACCAATCAGGTTTCTCTGGGAACATCCGTAAAGTTTAGAAAAATAGATGGTGACACCGAAAAAACCGTGCGTATCATGGGAATATGGGACACAGATGTTGAAAACGGTATCGTTTCTTACCTTTCGCCTTTAGCAAAAGGCTTGATCGGCAAAAAAATAGGTGAAGAAGTAACTATTGATGTAAAAGGCACGGTACACACCTACAAAATAATATCGATAGAAACAATCAGTCAGTAGAGCAGACATCTATTAAAATTTTTAAACTGTCTCTTTTTCTTGCCGCTTCGAAAGCATGTTTCCAATCACTGAATTTATAGATAGATGTTATCATATCGGATAAGTCAATCTTATCTGATTTAAGCAATTCTATTGCGAAAGCAAACCTCCCACATCTTGATCCGACTATTTTTATTTCGTCAATTACCACAGGGGCAAGACTGAGTTTGTGTTCTTGCGCAACAGTACTTTTCAAAACAAGAGTCCCCTCCGGTTTCAGTAAACTTATCGCTTGCTCAAAACCAATGTGACTACCGGTAGAATCTATCAGATAATCGAACTGCTTGAGATGACTATCTTCTATTTGAAGAAAGGTCTCTGCGAAAGGTATAAGATTAAGTTTAGACAGGTGATGACCAAAAACAACAAACCTATCGATATCAATATTTTTAAAAACCTTCGCAACCAGCAAGCCAAGTTTCCCGTCACCAAGCAAAGCGACTTTATCGGACGGTTTAATTTTTATCTGATCGAATATCCGTAAAACCGCCGCAAGAGGTTCAATCAATACAGCCTGTTCATCGGATATCTCATCGGGTACAACAAGAAGATTCTTCAACGGCAAAACAGTGTATTGAGCGAAAACACCATCCCTTTTGTATATGCCGAGCACTTCCCTGTCCATACAATGCTCTTTTCTATCCTTGAGACAATATTCACAAACACCACAACCTATGTTTATTTCACCCACAACCCTTCTACCCACCCATTTATCGTCAGACGCCTCAACCACTTCACCTACAAACTCATGTCCTAAAATTCCCTCAAACCCCATATACCCTTTTATCAGTTCAAGATCCGTATTGCATATTCCAGCCATTATGATCTTAATTAATGCCTCGCCACTTTTAGGTCTAGGGGTCATACAATCTTTTTCTTCTAGCAGACCATCAGATAAAACAACCGCTCTCATTTTGTATACCTCATAAAATTTTCACAGTTTTGTTGGTTAAAAAATTAAAATAATGATACATTGTCTTTTGTCATATATAAAGAAATAAAGGATTCAAGTTATGCCTGTAAAAGAAAACCAACTCATAGACGAAATTTCCGATTTAAAAAAACAGATCGGATCGAAACTGCTTTTGCTCGGACACTATTATCAACGTAAAGAGATAGTCGATTTAGCCGATTTCAAAGGCGACTCTTTCGCCCTATCGAAAAAAGCCGCCAACCTTGATGAGGCTGAATACATAATATTCTGCGGAGTCCATTTTATGGCAGAAAGCGCAGCTATTCTGGCAAAACCAAACCAAATAGTACAAATTCCCGATCAACAAGCAGGATGCCCGATGGCAGATATGGCGAAATTCGCAGACGTCGAAAACGCATGGACTCATTTAAAAACAATCATCGGTAACAAAAAAATTATTCCTATCACATATATGAATTCCACCGCCGAAATAAAATCTTTCTGCGGAGCCAACGACGGAACAGTGTGCACATCGTCCAACGCAGATAAAATTTTCAGATGGGCACTGGAACAAGGCGATAAAATATTCTTTATGCCCGATGAACATTTAGGCAGAAACACTGCTAATAAATTAGGTATTGAAAAAGAGAAAGTTGTCCTGTGGGACCCGCATTACGATGACGGCAACCTATCGTCGGCTCAGATAGAAACCGCAAAAGTCATATTATGGAAGGGTTTTTGTCATATTCACACATTCTTTGAACCTGAACATATCGATAACATAAGAAACAAATTCCCCGATGCGGTTATAATTGCCCATCCTGAATGCAAAGAGGAAGTGATTGATATGGTAGATTTTAGTGGCTCTACGGGTTTTATCGACAAATATGTTGCCAACGCCAAAACAGGCTCCACTATCGCCATAGCGACCGAGATCAACATGATCGATAGGCTTTCACGAGAATACCCCGATCTGAGAATAATCGAAGTAGCTCGCTCTTTGTGCACAAATATGTTCAAAATCGATCTGGAAAAACTGAAAACTACCATGCTTAATCTTGGCAAGCATAACATCGTAACCGTAAACTATAAAATAAAATACAATGCCGATAGAGCTTTAAGAAAAATGATCCAAATTAACGATAATTACTAATGGTGTAACCATTTACTGGCAATTTGTGATAATTTGAATTTAATCAAAACTATGCTAAAACCGTACAATAACAAGTTTTTGTTTCTTAATCTGAGTAATTTTACAAAACTTATATCGTCTTTCATTTTACCTCCTTGCAGAAGGATTTGCCAGAGCAATATTTATGCCATGAATAGATATAAAAACAAGGTTATTTCCTTATTTATAATTTTCGCAACCTTTTTATCACTAAAGATTTAACATTAATACAATAGGAGTGGTTTTGGAAAAAGAGCTTTATCTAATTGATGGATCAGCGTTGGCTTACAGGTCTTACTTCGCATTTATAAAAAAACCTTTAATAAATTCTCACGGAGAAAATACCAGTGCTTTGTTCGGATTTGCAAACGCGTTGCGCGCGCTAATCAAAAATCAGTCCCCAAAATACCTTATGGTGGCATTCGATACCGGAGCAAAAACCTTCAGGCATAGAATCTATACCGATTACAAAGCAACAAGAGAGAAAATGCCCGATGATATGCAACCTCAAATACCAAAAATATTAGATCTTTTGAATTATTCCGGAATAAAAGTCATACAACAAGACGGTGTAGAAGCAGACGATGTATTGGGCACTATAGCAAACAAAGCCCGCTCCGAAGGATTCAAAACCTACATAGTAACGGCGGATAAAGATTTTATGCAATTAGTTGACGAAAATATACTCATCTATGACCTAAAATCAATATCTTCCGACCCAAAGATAATAGGAGAAAAAGAAGTTTATGAAAAGTTCGGTGTCCGTCCCAATCAGGTTATAGATATTTTAGGGCTGATGGGTGATTCCTCAGATAACATCCCCGGTGTTCCTCAGGTAGGACCAAAAACCGCAACAAAACTGATCCGTGAATTCGGCTCCATAGAAAATATCTACAAAAATATAGAAAACGTCAAGCCGGACAAAATAAGAGAAAAACTAACAGAGAACAAAGATAAAGCCTTTTTATC
>CAZFUR010000237.1:0-3986 GCA_964522245.1 uncultured bacterium
TATAGTTTGTCCATCGTCATCGGGTGCTATTTCTTATGGTCTTAATGTTGTAATTGCGGGCTGGAGACTTGATCTGGTTAAAAATGCCGCGAGAACAGTTCTATTGGCGGATAGTAATTGTGAAGCTATATCTTCTTATATTTCGGATGGCGAAGAGTATCTGGAGGCGGTAGAATATCGCCATGGCGATACTTGGAGCAATGGAAACTATGGTATGGCAATAGCCGCTTATGTGGATGGACACATAGAAGTTTTTGGAAAACCAGAATAAAAACACAAATTATCGGTATATTGATTATTTTTAAATCTTAAATATTACTCTCTCCCCTATGATTTATAAACCAGTGCTATTTTATTTAAGTGTATTTTACTGCAACAATATGCAATACAAGGTGTTGTATAGCAATGTTAAAGATATAAATTAATTGATGTGCATAGCGAGTTTGTTTTTGTTTGATATTTATAATATGTTTGTTTTGTTGGTGTTATAGCTATGTGTTAACATATTTGTTTTATTAGTTTGTGTAAAGTTGATGGTGTTTATTTATGTAAATTGTGTCTGTTTTTAATGTTTTTTTGTCTATTTGTTCTCTTTCGCTTTGGGGTTTGTTTTGTTAATTACTTTACAGAATCGAAGGTGATAGATAATGATATTTTTTGGGATTTGTTTGGTGGAATGGATATTTTCCATAAAGGGAGAATGGACGAGTTTTGATAATTTCTCTCGAAACCACTTTCCGATTGAGAAACTGTTTCTATCGGAAAACGCCATAATTGATCTGATTTTTCTAAAAAAATCTTTGTCTTGATTTTATCCCATTCGTTAATAAATGTAATTTTATCGGAGTGGATTGAGCTTTTTATATTCATAGGTTCTTTCTGTTTGTTGATAACAAAATAACGTAGAGAATCGTTTGGAGCAAGATATGTGAAATTCATTTCAGTTCCAAAAAGAAAACAGATTTCTTTTTGTGATGACAAATTGTTAAAAGTATAATTTAGGGTTATACAGTTGTAATTTTTAAGGGTATATTTTTTTGACAATTCAAACCGAACTCTCTCCCCTTCCGATAAGATGGCTCCGGATCTTGTGAATATAACCGATATTTTGGTGTCGTCTTTTGTTATAGATTTAATTTCATAAGGTTGTTGCGCAAAATCTGAAAGATCTTGATTGTTTTGTGCGATCATATCGTCGATAGAAGTATCTGTCGGTAAAAAATGATCTAAAAAAGAATGTTTGTGATATTTATCGTAAAAAAGTATCTTATCTAGTCCGGTTTCTTTACTGGATACGATATCATGTATTGATGCAGGTTGATTATCTGAAGACGATGAGGCATTATCGGTTTCTATCAGTTTGAGCTTTTCATGATATGCTTCATATCGTCTGGACAATGTGTTTCCCAAATTAAAATTAGCCGGTTTAAAATCTAGTTCAAAACAGCTGGCGGCGTATTTAGGATCTATAAAAATATTTAAAATATTTGATGAGATAAGAATTTTGTCGGACCCGTCGGATAAAAAATCCAGTTTTTCTACATGTTGCCATTTTTCTTTATTAAAACGTTTTTGATCAACCAACTTTTCTGCTTTGATTAGATTTTTATATATGGCGTCTCTTAGGTAGTTGAGGTATAACCCTCCAAAAAGTCCATGCCAGTATGCGCAGTTGCATTGTCCTTGCCATAAATATTTTTTTGCTTCAATATTTTGATCTGCGTATTTGTGAACAAGTTTGCTGACATAAATCATTTTTTTATGCATAAGATTACTTTCATGATATTTTGCCAAAAAATTACGCCAAAACCCGCCTTTCAGAAAAGGTTTAATTTGTGCCACACAATCTTTTTGCTCAATTGTTTTTAAAGCGGTTTCATATCGGAGAATTGTTTGTGCCGGCAGTGCCCATTCCATCATTTCCTCGTAAGAGGAAGTGGGTAGATATATATTGCCCGCAGGAGGATATTTTTCTATATATTCGCTAAAAGTAGGCATAGCTATCCAATCGCTGTTATTCTCTAAAAGAGTAAAAAACTTATCCAGATATCCTTCCTCAAAAACCCATTTATATGTGTGAGGCCAAACGCCAAACTTTTCACCGTCATCCGCCAGTGTAACGGCTTTGCTGTGGTCTGTTGATGATATTTCACGTAAATAATCTATCGTTGATTCAGGCGAACTGAAAGGGACAAGGTATCTAAGTTTTTTGTCGATGGGAAAGAGTTTTATGGAATTCCCTCTATCTTCCGTATTGTAGTAGCCGAACATATCTTTTTGGGTGAGCCCTGCATGGATAAAGTGAGACTCGTCCAAAACAGAATACCCGATATCGGCTTTATTTAATATAGACGGTAGCGTCGGCTCCCATACACGTTCAGCTAACCACATCCCTTTGGGAGTAGTTTTGAAACGGTTTTCTATGTAGGATGACATAAATTTTATCTGGTCTATCGCGTCTTTCTCCGGTATAACAGAAATAATCGGTTCATAAAAACCACCCGATAAAATCTCAACCTGTTTTCGGTCAACTAGATCAGTTATTTTTTTGAAATATTCTGCCCTGTTTTGCTCAATCCACTCAAGTAACGGACCCGTAAAGTGAAGCGCGCAACGGACTCCACAGTGTTTTAATAGAAGATCTATAAACGGATTATAACATCTATCAAACGATTCTGCGAAAACATGATCGAAATTACCGACAGGTTGATGACAGTGTACCCCAAACAAGAAATTTATTTTCTTCATACATCATATCCATTGCATTTATGCAGTTAAAACAAGACAGTAAATGTTTTCGGCAAATCGAAATATAATACAATCAAAAACAATATTTTTAGATAAAATCCCAATAGAAAATAAAAAAAACAGTTGTACTGTTTTTATACTAGAACCAGTTGTTCATCTTTTTTTTTAATCGCTTTGGAATACAATTTTAGATATTCCCTCGCAGATATATTCCATGAAAAATCTTCTTTCATGGCGTTAGAGATAAGTTTATCCATATCTTTGGTTTTGTAAATTTTTATCGCTTCTTTTATTTTTGTCAACATTGCGGTCGATGAATAAGCGGAAAACTTAAAACCATTTCCCTTTTTTGTTTTTACACTAAAACTTTTTATAGTGTCATCTAAACCACCGGTTGCCCTGACAATAGGAATCGTTCCGTATTTTAAGCTGTATAATTGATTCAATCCGGACGGTTCATATTTTGATGGCATGAGAAAAAAGTCTGAACCGGCTTCGATCTTATGAGCAAGTTTATTGTTGAAATCAATCTTTATGCCTGTTTTATCGGGATATTTTTTCGATATTTTTCTAAATAGATCGGTATATTTATCATCACCTGTTCCCAGAAGAATAAAAAAGATATCTAATTTCATGAGCGCATCTATTTTCTCTGCGATCAGATCAAAACCTTTTTGATCGGCAAGACGAGAAATCATAGAAATAATCGGTGTTCCCTTTTTATCTTTAAGACCAAACGTTTTCAGCAGATCTTCTCTACAGGTTTTTTTACCTTTTATATTTTTCTCTGAATATGTTGCTTTGATCAGTTTATCTTTTTGAGGGTTCCAAACATCATAATCCACACCGTTTAAAATACCGTATAGATCTGATGAACGTTTTTTTAATATGCCCTCAAGTCCGCAACCAAATTCACCGGTTTGGATTTCTTTGCTGTATTTTTTACTTACGGTATTGATGATATCAGAAAAAACAATACCGGATTTCATGAAATTAATTTTACCGTAAAACTCTAGTCCTTCCGGAGTGAAAACATCCCACGATAGATTGGTCATCGGCATATCAAGGTGCCAAAAAAGCCCTTGGTACGCAAGATTATGGATTGTAAACAGGCTTGCGGTAGACTCAAAAAGCGGATTAGACTGCTCTTTCGTTTTTAGCAGTAACGGAACTAAACCTGTCTGCCAATCGTTACAGTGAACCAAATCAGGTTTTATATCAAATACCTTTGCTATTTC
>CAZFUR010000238.1:0-3959 GCA_964522245.1 uncultured bacterium
GAAGAACACCCTCATCAGGAGCTATCGCACCGCCTCTAATCGTATGCCTGCACTTAGAACATTCTCCCTCAAGATATATATTGCCGTCAGGAGCAAACACTTTGAACGGATTGACAATCCTATGGACTTCACCGCAAAACTCGCATTTAGCGAAAAGATGATCACGCATCAAACCGACAATCTCTACCTCATCGCCCGGCAACCCCACAAGGCGTTTGATAAAATCTTTGCCTTGATCTTCCTCGTCAAGCAAGGATATCCCACTCGTCGTGAACACAATTATATCGCCCCGCTTAGGTTCACGAATCTTAGGTAACTGAAAATAAGGTATCTTGATATCAGTGAAAAGTATCCCCGTAGGACTTTTAGCTCCATAGATAAACTTGTTGACTAAAATCCTATCCCCGATTCCAAAATAGTTGGCACCGTGCAACGTGGGTTGCATGGAACCTGTCGGTATCTTGAACGCCTGTACAACAAAGGTGCGCAACAACAACGCCAAAACAACCGCCGTGATTATCGCCTCCGCGTACTCCCTCACTACAGATTTTTTGAAAGGTTTTATAACTTTATCAGTCTTATGAGCAAAATTAAGACAGCGTCGCTCCAAAGCATCCAAATCATCACAAGTCTTCATATACGAACTCAATTCCTCAATCTCCGCATTGACCATATCCAACTGATGTTCTTCAATCCTGTACGCGTTTTTTGATAAAATCTTACCGATCTCTTTCAGATTTAACCGAACCTGTTTCTTATATTTTCTCAGCCTAAACATGGAAAATATGCTCATAATTCACCTTCTTTTTATCAGTCCATTTTGAGAACGGTAAAAAACGCATTCTGAGGTATTTGCACTTTACCGATCTGTTTCATTCTCTTTTTGCCTTCTTTTTGTTTCTCCCACAATTTTCTTTTTCTTGTTATATCACCACCATAACATTTAGCGGTAACGTTTTTCTTGATTGCGGAAATGGTTTCCCTGGCAATAATCTTATTACCTATCGCCGCTTGAATCGCAATCTGAAACTGCTGACGGGGTATAACTCGTTTCAGTTTCTCCGCAACTTCCTTACCTCTGGCATGAGCCTTATCTTTATGAACGATAAAAGAAAAAGCGTCCACAACCTCTCCATTAACCATCATATCAACTTTAGACACTTGCGACGGTTTATAACCTATAATCTCATAATCCATAGACCCGTAACCTCTGGTCATAGATTTAACTTTATCGTAAAAATCTATAATCACCTCCGATAACGGCATCTCAAACGTCAACATAACCCTGCGTTTATCCATGGTCTCGGTTTTTTTGCACTCTCCGCGCCTATCACGAGCCAACTGCATTATATTACCTATATACTCATTCGGACAGATTATCGTAACTAAAATATGCGGTTCCTCTATGGAATCAATCCTATCCTGAGTAGGAAAATGAACAGGATTATCAACCTCTATAACTTCACCGTTTGTCAAAGTAACTCTAAAAATAACACTCGGTGTAGTCACAACCATATCTATTTCATATTCCCTGCTTAATCGCTCTTGAATAATCTCCATATGAAGCAACCCTAGAAAACCACACCTAAACCCAAATCCTAAAGCAACTGACGATTCCGCCTCAAAATGAAAAGAACAATCGTTCAACTGAAGTTTTTCTAAAGCATCTTTTAAAACATCATAGTCACCCGTATCAACAGGGTACATACCGCAAAAAACCATCGGATGAACAACCTTAAACCCGGGCAGTAATTCTTTAGCCGGCATCTTTGTATCCGTTATGGTATCGCCTATACTGATATCGTTGGGATTTTTGATATTGGCTATGACGTATCCAACTTCCCCGTCACATAGTTGCTTTACGGCAACACTGTTAGGCTTAAAGACACCTACTTCCAAAACCTCAAAAACCGTGTTGCGACCCATCATGCGGATCTTCATGCCACGCCTAACAGAACCACTGAAAACACGTATGTATACGATTACCCCTCTATAACTATCATAAACAGAATCGAAGATGAGCGCTCTCAGCCTATTGTCATCCCATCGGTCACCGGGTGACGGAACACTGTCAATCAGCGTATCAAAGACCTCCTCGATTCCCAATCCGGTTTTCGCACTGACTAATATCGCATCGTCAGCGGGAAGACCTATGACTTCTTCAATCTGCATTTTGACATCATCCACCTGAGCCATAGGCAAATCTATCTTATTTATTATCGGTATAATCTCAAGATCATGTTCAAGGGCAAGATGCACGTTGGCGACGGTTTGTGCCTCCACACCTTGCGACGCATCAACCAACAACAAAGCTCCCTCACACGCGGCTAAACTGCGGGATACCTCATAAGCAAAATCAACATGACCGGGTGTGTCTATCAAATTCAAGGTATACTCAACACCATTCTTGTCTTTGTAATTCAAGCGAACCGCTCTAGCCTTAATGGTGATACCACGTTCACGTTCTATATCCATATCGTCCAGAATCTGATTCCTGAACTGCCTTTCTGAAATAGTATCCGTATACAACAACATCCGATCAGCCAAAGTCGACTTGCCATGGTCTATATGCGCTATAATCGAAAAATTTCTAATCCTGCTTTTATCAATACTCATACACAATTCTCAATATTTTTATCCTTTACATCTCCAGTCATTTCAGAGGTTATGATATTAAACGATTTAAAAATAAAATCAAGAACATTATAGATATGTCGGTTTACAGTTAGAAAAAAATTATATTAATTTTCTCTTGCGACAAAACAAAGAATTTCCTACTCTTTTATAAAATCTAACCTTGAAAGAACCAGAACTCTATGACTAGTAAAAACATTTTGGCATACTCAATACTGATCCTTGCCGTCATAATGGCATACCTAAACACAGCAAACAACGGTTTCGTATACGACGACGTATCTGTCATAAAAACAAACAGGTACATAACACACATAGAAAATATCAAGGACATCTTTTCCAGAGAAGACTATTTCGCCCGCAGTGGAACAGGTAAATACAGGCGTTACGGCGAAGGAAGTTACAGACCTGTTGTGACTTTAACCTACTTTTTAGACCAGATTATATCGGATAAAAACCCTATAGTATCGCACTCTATGAACCTGTTTTATCATCTGATTCAAGTCTTGCTGATATTCAATCTGATCATATTGATATCTAGCAACAGATCGGTCGCCCTGATAACCGCACTAATCTTTGCCGTACACCCCGCAGGCTCCGAAGCCATCAACAGCATTTCGTTTAGAGAAGATATTCTATGTTCAATTTTTCTATGTTCCTCCTTATATTTTTACATAATCCATCTAAAAAACCGTTTAAGAAAGTCTGTATACCTCCTGTACTCCGTCACATTTTATCTGCTCGCGTGTTTCAGTAAAGAAAACGCCGGTATATTCCCTTTACTGGTATTTTCTTACAATCATCTGGTATACAATTCTTTAAAAAAACCGTTCCGTTTTAAAAATCTAAAAAAATTCACACTGGAATATACAACTTTCGCCGTAGCGGCAATCGGCTATATCTTTGTGAGATTTGTTATATTCACATACAACCCTCCCGTTCCATGGAATAGCAACATAAAAATATCCGCACAAATAATACGCGCCATAAACCTTCTACCCTACTACATAAGGTTGATTATTTTCCCGGACAGGTTATCGCCTGCGTATAATAGAGGTTTTCTGGAAAATTTCTCATACTTGGCGATAAGTATCCCCGTGATAATTTTGCTGATCTGGCTGATAGTGAAAAATTTAAGAAAAAAACCGATTTCCTCATTTTCTCTAATTTGGCTCGTTGTAACATTTATCCCCATATCCGGTATCATTGAGTTACAACATCCTGTGGCAGAACGATATCTCTATCTACCTATGATCGGATTAATATGGTTTATAACAACTTGTTTTGTCGATTTTTTCAAGAATCATAAGAAACAAATTCCATAA
>CAZFUR010000239.1:0-3953 GCA_964522245.1 uncultured bacterium
TATCGTATCGATTGGAACTGATATAATATTTCGCAATAACCAATCTTTCATCTATGTCTTTAGCGGAGGTGTTACCTTGTCTTATATGCTCAATTGCGGAAGTTTCATTATTCTCATCCAGATAAATAAGACTCAATATTTTGTGTGAGATGTAATCGTTGGGATTAATTGAAACAGCTTTTGTAAGGTACTCTTTGGCTTTTTTTGTGTTTCCGGAACGATTGAAATAGAATTGACCCAACCTTGCGTAAGCGTTTGCGTCGGACGGTTCTATCCTGATAGCTTTTAGGAGGAGTTTTTCCGCTTCTTCCAAATTCCCCAAAGCGTCGTTTGCCGTGCCAAGCAGTACGTATCCGATAGCTTTATCGGGGATTTGTGCGGTCACTTGTCCTGCTAGGACGATGGCGGAATCGTATTTTTTTTCGCTAAGGAGGGTCAGTGTTTTTGTGATGGTCTTGGATAAAAGGTCGCCATCCGAATCGTCAGAAAGAAACGAGTTCAGTTGCAGTGATATCGGAAACGCATTTGTCGAGAAAAGAATCAACAGCACCGCAAATAAGGTTTTGTATAGAAAACTCATTTTTTTATTCCTTTCATTTCGCTACATCCTATCACACTTGATCTTTGTCAACAACAGTATTTTAGTCCTCTTTTAAATCGAAAAAGATGTTATTTCTTTGTCGAAAATGATAAAATACAAAGTGTTAGGTAATAGCTTTTTTCCTCTAAAAGGATCATGCGGATGATTAGAAGATTGTTTTATTATATTTTTTTGCTTTTCTTGTGTTCAACCAACCTTTTTGCGACAGAAAATATCCCCCCAGACCTTGCCGATACGGTTTCGTATACTTTTGATGAGAATCATGGTGTTTTTATTATCAAAGATGTTCATTGCCATTACGGTGTTCAGTACAAAATAAATGAGATTCTCCAATACATAAACCGAAATTACGGTCTGAAATGTATAGCCGTGGAAGGTTCAAGTGGTAAATTGTCGTTTGATCTTCTTTCCGGATATCCCGATGTCGATAGGGCACGCAATGTGATGGACAGTTTTATGAAAACTTCCGATTTACTAGGTGTCGAGTATTTTTCATCTTTAGAGACAGTCAAAGGTAACAATATTCCCGTTTATGGTTTAGAGGATATCGGTTTGTATGAGCAAGATAAACGTAATTTTATCGATGCTTTGTCAAAGGTTGATACGGTTTTACCCAAAATTGAGGAATACAAAAAAATCGTTGATGATAAAATCGTTGCTCTTATAGACAAAAAAGACAAGACTCTATACCGGTTAATTATATCTTTTGATGAAACTACCCCGTTTTTTGATCTTTTCGCTATCATCAAGGACAACAAAATTTCGTTAGACGGTTACCCTGTTTTGAACCGATATTTCGCTTTGTGGAAAAAGATGACGGGTCTTAAAAAGGGTGGGCTTGATGAGGAAGTCTCTTATACGTTGACTGTTTTGGAGAAAATGGGCGACGGCGATCTTGAACGGATAAAGTCTCTAAGTAATGCGTATGTTGCGGGTGTCGTGGGACCGGAGTCGTTCTTCAGAGAAATAGATAAACAGATGCAAGACAAGAAGATCAATCAAAAAAACGGTTCTATCGCAAAATATGTTGATCTTCTTGATTCGATATCGAACCTTTCTTTTTATGAGATAGATAGTGAGACAAAAAGATTTTTCCCGAACCTTGTAGATAAAATATGTCAGGGCAAGGTTGACGGTAACACTCTTGCGATGAGCCGTCGGTTGGCGTTTTTGAAAAATATTGTTAAATTGTCTGTTTCTCCCTCCGATTACACAGCTTTTTTAGAAGGGTTATCTGTGGACGGTATGTCTGAACAATCGCTTAAGGCGGTTTATGACGGGTTGGGTGTGTTTGGCGGAGTTGATCTGCCGGACTTTTCGGAGTTTTCTTCTATGTTGACTCCGTTTTTTGATTTTTACCGCAATGCTTTTAAACGTGATAAACTGATGATTCGAAAATTAATGGAGCTTTTTCGCAAGGTAAAACGTGAAGGTGTGGTTGTGGTTGTGGCGGGAGGGTTTCACTCTAAGGGAATAGCGGATTTTCTGTCTGAAAAAAGAATTAATCATACTGTTGTTGTGCCTGTAATTCCGAAAGATGTGGTGTACGATAAACGTGTGTATTTTGGTAAAATAGGCGGTAGTTGCACGATGTTTGATCAACTGCTGATGAACTATTTGATGGGGCTTCAGGTTTGGCACAATTTTAGTACCGATTTTCCGGACAAAGCGAGCCGTATGAGTGCTACGGTTTTTATGAGGAAGCTAGAGATAGCTCTTATGGCTGTGGCTGATCTGAACGATCCGATGTTTGTTTCTTGGGCAAAAACAATTGATTACAAGATGACTCTTCTCGCCGAAAATAGAGACGGTATGATTTTTCAGATACATACTGCAAACGCTACCGATCCTTTTATCTTTGAGGTCAGAATAGACGATAAGGGGCGTCCTGATATATCGTACAATCCTTTTTATGCCGGTGGTATGTCTGTTCTGAAAATGGATGAAGACGATGAGAAAATATCCAAAATTGTTGGTCTGATATACGATAGGTTGACAAAAAAAGATGCGTTTGAATTGGGTAGCCCGGAGACGGTTGATCTGGCTAGGTTTATGTTGATGGTTAAGATGAGCAACCCTCGTGCATTTTATGTTGTTACTAGTAAGGTTGGGGCGATGCTGAAATCGTTATCGGATTCTCAGTCTCTTCTTATGAAGTTTAATCTGGCTTTAGATGAAGCGCAAATTGTATCTACTTTTCTAGAGAACGGGATATTGGTTTTTGGGGAGGTGGAAGGTTTTTTGAGGGCAAGAAATCTGTTGTTTAAAACGGCTGAGAAATGGTACGGGAAAAGCGATGGATTTCTATTGCGAGTAGATTTTGCCTCGAAAACGGCGCAGCTGTCGACTATGTTGTATCTTGCTAGAGGGTACAAAGATAAAGAAATATTGATGGATATCTATTTTGCTCACCTGTTGTCTTGTCTTATTCGTGAAAATGAGCCGAATGAGGATCTGTTCGCAATACCGTATTACCCGAGGGATTATTTTGATACAGGTATGCTTTGGGGAATAGAATGTAGCGGTAAAACCATGTTTGAAAGGGTTAGGCATGGTGCGAGTGAACTGTTGGTATCGGCTGATGGGATCGCAACGGCGAAATTAGCGGAATATTCGGTGGCGAGATTTAGTATCGCTCTTAATAACGGAGAAAATGAACGGTCCGAGAATCTTCCTGACATGAACAAATTTTTCAAAGAGGCGATGGTTAATGTCGCCCCTGTAAAGATGTTGATGGAGTTTTATACATTTTTACTCGCTGAAGACGAGCGGATTATCCAACCTTTATTGAGGGTATCTGGTGACCTGACAAGGGGGTTTTCTTCGCAACAGAGAAAAATCATAACAGATTTAATCCGCTCTAAACTGTCTTGGGTTAAAGATGACAAAATCGGTCTTGTTGAAATAAATTATCAACTAATAAATATGGATATCAAGACAGGTGATATTGACGGTGCCGAAAAAGGTGTGGAGAGGTTTCTGAAAAGTATTGATGAGGCGTTGGTGTCGGATTATAGGATGAGGTATAATGCTGGATTTGTAGAGAAGGTTTCTCATCAGATCTCTGTTTTGTCGAAGATGGTATGGATAAAAAATAAATCGGAATTGAACGGAATGTATCGAAGACTCAATAACGGCAGGATACGTTTTTCGGAATTTGATGACGGTTGGGTCAGTTACGGTTCTTTACGGTATAAAACTTTACATCTTCTTGATAGCGGATCTAAACTGAACGGATATGGTAAAATTGTCAGACTTGATCCGGCGGATTTTGATCTCAGTGTTATTTCTGAAGAGTCTAGACGAAACTTAGACCATAGCAAATTTAATTTTTTACCGATACCCGGTTACA
>CAZFUR010000240.1:0-3944 GCA_964522245.1 uncultured bacterium
AAAGGAATGTTTACCGCGCCTCAGCTTTCCGAGTATTATCCTGATCTCAGCGATAAAAAATTCAAAAGCGCATTGGCACTAGTTCATCAACGTTTTAGCACCAACACATTTCCGTCATGGCCTCTGGCTCAACCGTTTAGATATTTAGCTCATAACGGCGAGATCAATACCCTTAAAGGCAATGTAAACAGAATGAAAACGCGTGAATCCCAAATGGAATCTGATTTTTATAAAGACGACCTAAAAAATCTATTTCCGATAATCACTCCCAACGGCAGTGACTCGGCGTGCGTCGATAATGCGTTTGAACTGCTGTATAACGGAGGCAGATCGGTAGAACACTCTATGATGATGATGGTTCCCGAGGCATTTGGGGAGAAATATCATATCAGTCAAGACAAAAAAGCCTTTTATGAGTACCACACAACTATAATGGAACCATGGGACGGACCGGCGGCACTGGTATTTACGGATGGCAGAAAGATCGGAGCTATTTTAGATCGAAACGGATTGAGACCGGCAAGGTATCTGATTACAAAAGATGGATTTGTGGTTTTGGCTTCGGAGATAGGAGTGCTTGAGTTTGACCCCGAAAACGTGTTCAAAAAAGGCAGGTTACAGCCCGGAAAAATGTTTCTGGTGGACACTGAGGAAAAAAGAGTAATTAACGATTCGGAAATAAAATCGAAAGTATCTAGAAGCAAACCGTATAGAAGATGGTTGGAGAAAAATAGAATCGAGCTTAAAGGTCTATTCAGCGTGCCTTCCCATGCGGAACTTGACGATCAAACTATAATTACCCGTCAAGTGATGTTTGGATACACAACAGAAGATCTAGACGTCTTGATTGCCCCGATGGCCATAAACGGTCAGGAACCGATCGGCTCAATGGGAACGGACACACCCCTTGCGGTTCTCTCCGATAAACCGCAGTTGCTTTTTTCTTATTTTAAACAGCTTTTTGCTCAGGTTACGAACCCGGCGATTGATCCTTATCGAGAAGCCTTAGTTATGTCACTGATGAGTTATATAGGAACGGAAAAAAACCTTCTAGAGGAATCTCCTGAACACGCACACCAATTAAAACTGTCTCATCCCATACTCTCGAATGAGGATCTCAACAGGATAATCCATTCTCAGAAGATGGGACTGAAGTGTGCCGTCGTTCCTATCGTATTTGATATAAACGGCGGGGTAAAAACACTGAAAAAAGCTATCGACGATCTGTGCACAATCACAAACAAAAAAGCTCAGGACGGATGTTCCCTAATCATACTCAGCGACCGCTCTGCCGACAAGAAAAATGCTCCCATACCCAGTCTACTAGCTACCTCGGCAGTACATCATTTTCTGATCAAATCAGGAAATAGAGGCAAAGTCGGTTTGATTATAGAAACCGCCGAAGCAAGAGAAGTAATGCATTTCGCTCTGCTTGTGGGATATGGGATAAATGCAATCAACCCTTATTTAGCGTTTGAAACATTAAACCATATGATAAAAACCGGCGGGCTTCCCGAAAAAATAGATCGGGAGACGGCTATCGACAATTTCATCACTTCTATAAAAAAAGGTTTGCTTAAGATATTTTCAAAAATGGGAATATCCACGCTCAGAAGTTACAGGGGTGCAATGATTTTTGAAGCCATAGGTCTATCCGACGATTTCATAGATACTTATTTTCCGGATACTCCGTCTAGAATTTCGGGAATCGGGCTGAAAGAGGTTTTTGAAGAGATAAAAGCGCGTCACGCAAAAGCTTATCCGGAGTCAGGCAAAAAACCAACGTTACTTGAGCTTGGCGGACAATACACGTACCGTCACAATCAAGAGAAACATCTGTGGTCGCCTATGTCGGTTACTCTGTTGCAATCGTCGACTAAAAATTCAGATTATGATTCCTACAAGAAATACGCCAAACTGATAAATGATCAGACTAAAAAGCTGTACACCCTAAGAGGGTTATTTGAATTTAGGAAAGGCAAATCCATACCTATTGAACAGGTCGAACCTGTCGAGAATATAGTAAAAAGATTCGTAACGGGAGCTATGTCGTTCGGATCGATCAGTCGAGAAGCCCATGAGACCATGGCGATTGCCATGAACAGGCTTGGGGGACAAAGCAACACGGGCGAAGGCGGTGAAGACGAGAAAAGATTTATTCCGCTGCCAAACGGCGATTCAAAAAGAAGTTCCATAAAACAGGTCGCGTCAGGTCGTTTCGGTGTTACTACAAATTACATGGTTAACGCTGACGAGTTGCAAATAAAAATAGCCCAAGGCGCAAAACCGGGTGAAGGCGGTCAACTACCCGGACATAAAGTGAATAAAGAAATAGGTGCCGTTAGAAGTTCTACCCCGGGAGTGACTTTGATATCTCCCCCGCCACACCATGATATTTACTCAATAGAAGACTTGGCACAATTGATTTTTGATCTTAAAAACGTTAATCCGTCGGCAAGGATATCCGTCAAACTGGTCTCCGAAGTTGGCGTCGGGACAATCGCCGCGGGGGTAGCGAAGGCAAAATCCGATATGATTTTAATAAGCGGTTACGATGGCGGAACAGGGGCGTCTCCTCTCTCTTCGATAAAACATACCGGACTACCGTGGGAATTAGGTATAGCAGAAACACAGCAAACATTGTTACTAAACGATTTGAGAGACCGTGTAAGACTGCAAGTAGACGGTCAGATGAAAACAGGCAGGGATGTAGCGATAGCGGCTTTACTTGGTGCGGAAGAGTTTGGTTTCTCCACAGCTTCTCTGGTGACTTTGGGGTGCGTAATAATGAGAAAATGCCATCTCAATACCTGTCCTGCCGGGATAGCTACTCAAAATCCTGATCTGAGAAAAAGGTTCGCCGGAAAACCGGAACATTTAGAACAATTTATGAAATTTGTAGCTATGGAACTGCGTGAAATAATGGCACAACTCGGTTTTAAAACCGTTGATGATATGATTGGTAGAGTCGATATGTTACAAGTACAGAATGCCGTAGATCATTGGAAAGCCAGAGGACTGGATTTCAGTAAGATTCTAGCTAAAGTAGAATCTGCCAATGATTTAAGATGCACAAAAAAACAGGATCATAAACTTGAGCTTTGTTTGGATAACGAACTGATAAAAAAATCTAAGTTGGCTTTGGAGAAAAAAGAAAAAGTTTCGTTTTCTATAAAAATAAAGAATTGCCATAGAACCGCAGGGGCAACACTTGCCGGAGAAGTTTGCAAAAGATACGGTTCCACAGGATTACCTGATGATACAATCCATATCAAGTTCAACGGTTCCGCGGGACAAAGTTTTTCCGCTTTCGGAGCGAAAGGCATGACATTTGAGCTTGAAGGAGACGCAAACGACTATTTTTGTAAAGGGTTATCCGGAGCTAAGGTGATAATATATCCCCCGAAAAAATCGTCTTTTCCGACAGAAAAAAACATTATTATAGGAAATACCGTTCTGTACGGTGCGACAGCCGGAGAAGTTTATATCGCAGGAGTCGCTGGAGAACGTTTCGCCGTACGAAACAGCGGGGCGATAGCGGTTGTAGAGGGAGTCGGGGATCACGGTTGTGAATATATGACCGGCGGTCGTGTGATTGTGCTAGGAAGAACAGGTAGAAATTTTGCCGCAGGAATGAGCGGTGGAATCGCATACGTATACGATCCAAACCAACTTTTCGATACCTTATGTAATCTGGATATGGTAGATATTGAGAGCATTACCGATTCCAAAGACAAAGATTTTATCAAAAAACATATTAAAAAACATATTCAGTACACAAAAAGCGCTTACGCAAAACAGATTCTTGATGACTGGGAACAAACACTTCCTCTGTTCGTAAAAGTCATGCCTATAGATTACAAAAAGGCTCTAGAGAGGTTGGCTCATGAGGAAATAGCAAATACTGAAACAACAGCGGTAACCGAGGAGGTATTTAAATAAAA
>CAZFUR010000241.1:0-3939 GCA_964522245.1 uncultured bacterium
AAGGTACGTCGATTCGCTATTTCTTGTTTTAGAATATATTGTGGATAACTATCCTATAAACGTTCCCGTTGAACAAAAACCTGAACAAATTGAAGCAAACCTGCTTTAATTTCCGTTACCGTAAATTAGTTGTTTAAAAAAAAATCTCAATGATCTAAAATGATCCTCATATCTATGGGAGATTTGGTGTATGGTTGTGTGTATGAACGATTCAAAAGAACTTTTACGACAGTATTTTGGCTATAACGATTTTCTTGTCGGTCAAGAAGAGGTAATAGAACGGATTCTTTCCGGAGACGATCTGTTGGTTGTCATGCCTACGGGTAGTGGAAAATCTCTTTGTTATCAACTGCCAGCTTTACAGATGGGAGGGATTGTTTTGGTTGTCTCGCCTTTGATAGCGTTGATGAAAGATCAGGTTGACCAACTGGACGCTTGTGGCATAAAAAGCACATTTATAAATAGCTCTATAACTTCTTCAGAGATAGATTTAAGGTTAGATGAGATAATTGCGGGTAAATATAAACTTGTCTATATCGCTCCGGAACGTTTTTATAGCAAACTATTTATCAATAGACTGAAGGGTGTGAAAATAGACCTGTTTGTGGTGGATGAAGCGCATTGTATATCCGAATGGGGGCACGATTTTCGACCCAGTTATCTAAAATTAAAGCAGGCGGCCACCTTTTTGCACGCTCGATCAATAGCCGCTTTTACCGCTACCGCAACATCGGAAGTCAGGGCGAGTATTAGGGAGCTTTTAGATCTGTCTTCCGCAAACGAAATAGTAACAGGCTTCTATCGCCCAAACCTTTTGCTTATGGTTGATAGAATCGATAAAGAAAAAAAGAGGTTGGATAGACTTAATCGAATAGTTAATAAAATTAGCGGTAGTATAATTGTATATGCGGGAACAAGAAAAAATGTGGAAAAAATAGCTATATCATTGACGGATAACGGTTGTGACGTATGTATGTATCATGCTGGTTTATCAGACGAAGACAGAAATAAAAATCAGGAAGATTTTATAAATGGAGCCAAAAGAGTTATTGTCTGTACAAACGCTTTCGGTATGGGGATAAACAAAAAAGACGTTAGGGCGGTTGTTCATTTTAATATGCCGGGATCTGTTGAGGCGTATTACCAAGAAGCCGGTCGGGCGGGCAGGGACGGTAAAAGATCGTTTTGTATACTGTTATTCGGAGCGGGCGATTACTATCTGCAAGACTTTTTTATTCAAGGGAGTTATCCTGAACCGAAACTTATATCTCAGATATATTCCGTATTGGATTCTCAAGGTGAACAAACAGTCCTGTTGACTCACGATCAGATTTTAAGTCTGTTGCCGAACAGGGTGAACGAAATGGCTGTATCATCGGCGATACGGATACTGGAGGATAACAAAATACTGGAGAGGTTGTCGGATAAAAACCATAAAGCATCTATAAAAATTATGAAAGATGTTGACGATGCTTTAGACTCCATAGATCCTAGAGCACAAATGCAGAAAAATATTTTATTGCGATTAGTGGAAATATATGGACAAACCCTTTACAGCGGTGTTGACTTTCTTATAGATGATCTTGCTATGAAATGTCAGATAAATAGGGACAGCTTTATGCGAGGTATAAAAAACCTGAACGAAAAAGGTATTATAACTTATTGCGCTCCATTCAGAGGAAGAGGAATACGGATGTTAGAGCGCAACTGTGATCCGCAACAGTTACCTATAAATTATGATTTGTTGAAAGAAAGATCCGATAAAGAATATCATCGATTGGATAAAATAAAAGAATATTCATATGGACAGTCGTGTCGTCATCGATACATCTTGCACCATTTTGGTGATCACAGTACTTTGAAAGATAAATGCGGTAATTGTGATTTTTGTCTGAAACCTGCCCGGAAAAAGAGTATTAAAAAAGATAGTTTGTCGGAAAAGAATTTAAAAGATCTTAATGTCGGTTCTATCGAAAAAGTGATATTGATGACGTTATCCAATTGTTCGGGGCGGTTTGGTCAGAAAGTTATCATTGATATTTTGAAAGGCTCAAATAATCAACTTATTCGTAAATGGAAACTGGATAAATCTACTTTTCACGGTTATTTCAAAAGTCATTCCAGAGACAAACTTGAAATGATTTTGGCTGATATGATAATGAACGGATATATTTTGAAACAAAAAGGATTGTACCCGGTTCTAACTATATCTGATTTAGGATTGAAAATGTTGGGAGAGTTGTCGGATGACAGATCTTTTAGACAAGAAGTTGCGCGAACGGAAACTGATAAGAAAATCAAAATAGATGAACGTATTATTAAAACGATCTCGTTGTGTGGATTTGATGACAAGAAACGTATTATATCTGAATCGGGAGAAGGGGTGACGGAAAAAGATGTGGATAGGGTGGTGGCAAAAATAAAAAAAGAGTTTATGAGTTATTTGCGAAAAAAATATCTTAAGGATAGTAGATGAAATATATTAAAGTCGCTAGAACGGCAGGGTTTTGTAAAGGAGTTAGAAGCGCGGTAGAAAAGGTGCTTGAGATAGCTAAAAAGTCTGATCGGAAAACGGTTACTCTAGGACCTGTAATACATAATCCTCAAGTCCTTGAACAGCTGGAGAATTTAGGGGTTGAGTCTATTAAAGACCCGCATGATGCGAAAGATAAAAATGTTCTTATAAGAGCCCATGGTATTCCGCCAAACGTGAGAGAAACTCTAAAATCCTCTACGGCATTTATTTGTGATGCAACTTGTCCCGATGTCGCAAGAGTACAAGGTATGATAAAAAAACATGCCAATAAAGGATACTCCACCGTGATAATAGGCGACAGAGGGCATGCGGAAGTGCAAGGCTTGATGGGGTTTTCGAATAACAATGGGTATGTCGTAAGCTCTATGGATGATGCTGAAAAATTACCTGATTTAGAAAAATTGTGTGTGGTTGCTCAGACTACGCAACAAAGAGATATTTTTGAGAAAATTTGTGGATATTTGTCCGGTCGGTTTGGCGATAAAAATTGCTTGATTTTTGATACTATCTGTCCGGCTACTGTGGATAGGCAAAATGAGGTTCGTGAAATAGCTCAATCTGTGGATCTTATGATTGTCATTGGCGGTAAATCCAGTGCTAACACGGCAAGGTTGGCAAAGATATCAAAAGAGACCGGTACCGATACATTGTACATAGAAACGGAACAGGAATTAGATGGAGTAGATATATCAAAATATGACAAAATAGGCGTTACCGCAGGGGCATCTACTCCAAATTGGATGATAAAACAGGTTGTTATATCAATCAAAGAAAAACAACGAGACTGTTTGCCCGGATTTTTTAAGTTTTTGCTCAATGGATGGGATCTGCTTAGAAATCTTAATCTGCTTCTTGCCTTTTCGGCGGGCTGTTTGTGTTATGCGGCGTGTCATATGCAAAATATATCTTCCAAGAAAGAGTATTTTTTTGTCTCTTTCTTCTATATTTTGGCTATTTATACGGTAAACGCATTGCAAAATCGCTCAGTTCTTAAATTCTACGGTCCGGGGAAACTTAAATTCTATGAAAATAATAAGTATTTTCTTATAGCGGTGGCTGTATTATCGGTCAGTGTTGTTCTGATGGTGACATTTTTTCTTGGCTTTTTTCCGTTTATCGCATCGTTGATTCTTCTGTTTTTGGGATCAGTATGTCAATTTTTGGGAATACCTATATACAGAAACAAGGCTTTTTATTTCATAAGAATAAATCAGTTGCCGGGATCAAAAGATTTTATCGTGATCTTAGGTTGGGTCATTATGGTATTGCTGATTCCTCTATTGTCATCTGATAACAAAGTTTTCTCTCTAGCCAGTTTTACGACGTTTTTGTTCGTTGTGACTTTGGTTGCCATAAGATCTGTAATTAACGATATAAGGGAAACTCAAGAAGATATGATGGTC
>CAZFUR010000242.1:0-864 GCA_964522245.1 uncultured bacterium
CAATGGTCTTTTTCAACGATTTATAAACTTCTTTCGGTAAACGTTCACGCATAACCGTATCATTAAAAACGTTTGCCCCAAAAACCTCTGTTAAATTTTCGTAATCTTTGCTCATTTCATTCTCCTTTTTTATTTTAGATACTGTATTTTTTACAGACCAATGTCAACTCGATTTTCTGATTAAATTAGCGTAACATTTCCCTAAATCAGATTAAATATATAATGATCACCGTGTTACACAAAAACTTGTGTTCTACAAGAAAACAACAGGGGACAGGCGCACCACTAAGCAAACTCCGTGCCAACATTTGAACTCAGCTCATAACACACTGATTACGAATCATTTACAAACTAAACACAGATACACGAGCCCCTTAACAAAACTAACAAAATTGTTATTTATCTAAAATAAACGACAAAATTGTCACTTTTATAAAAATAGCCGTAAATATCCCTTATTTGCACATAATATATCTAAAAAGATTTTCTCTAAAAAACAGTCGTTAAGAGAGAACATCATCATTTTCTCTTAGAAAATATTTTACATCCACGAGGAAAAATGTTACATTTATGTCACTTTTACGTGCCACGAGGAAAAATGGGATTTTTTTTATGAAAAAAGATAACTTTCCATCAAATCATGAAATACAGATCGAAACTCTCTACAGGGTAAATCGAATTCTTGCGACCGGTGGTCAACAAAAAGAAACCCTCGGGGAAATTCTAGATATTTTGGACAAGGAGCTTGGTTTATCGAGAGGAACGATAACAATTTTATCCCCCAACGGCGATGAGGTCACCATAGAAGCCGCCCACGACCTTACCAAAGAACAAACCAGTAGAGTCACCTACCGAATCGGCGAG
>CAZFUR010000242.1:874-3920 GCA_964522245.1 uncultured bacterium
TATAACCGGCAAAGTTATGCAAACGGGAAACCCGATGATTATACCCAGAATATCCAAAGAACCTTTATTTTTGAATCGGTTGGAGAGATGGAATATAAATAAAGACGATTTGAGTTTCATTTGTGTACCTATTTCGATCGCCAACAAAGTTATCGGAACGATGTCGGTGTACAGACCTTTTAGAAAATCGTCTCCGTTGGATGAGGAGATGAGGATTTTAAGTATTATAGCGAACATGATTTCAAATGATTTGAGAGGACGTCGTGAAGCGGCAATGGTACGACAACAGCTTGAGGAAGAAAATCTAAGGTTAAGACATGAGTTAGAAGACAAGTTCAGACCGGAAAATATAATCGGTAACTCAAATACCATGCGCCAACTGTACCGTCATATACATCAAGTAAGCGCAAGCGACACGACCGTTCTCATCCACGGTGAATCGGGAACGGGAAAAGAGCTTGTTGCCCATGCTATTCATTTTTCCAGTCCTAGAAAAAACGGTCATTTTGTGAAAGTAAACTGTGCCGCCCTGAATGAGAATCTGCTTGAAAGCGAATTGTTTGGACATGAAAAGGGAGCGTTCACCGGGGCGACTCAAGCAAGAAAAGGGCGGATAGAAGAAGCTAACGACGGCACTCTTTTTCTTGATGAAATAGGCGATTTCACCCCCGCTATACAGATAAAACTACTTCGAGTTCTTCAGGAAAAAGAGTTTGAACGGGTCGGCAGTAATCAAACCTTGAAAACTAATGCTAGAATTATAACAGCTACGAATCGAAACCTAGAACAAGCCGTCGATAAAGGAACTTTTCGCCAAGACCTCTATTATAGAATCAATGTTTTTCCGATCCTACTGCCACCGTTGCGTGACAGAAAAGACGATATTCTTCTTTTGGCAGACCATTTTGTGGAACAATACGCAAGAAAAATAAAGAAAGATATACGCCGTATCAGCACTCCGGCGATTAACATGATGGTTTCATACCACTGGCCCGGCAACGTACGTGAACTGGAAAACTGTATAGAGAGAGCCGTGTTATTAAGTACCGATAAAGTTATCCACGCACATCATCTACCGCCGACACTACAGACATCCGATTCATCAAATACCATAGGAACCGGTTCTTTCAAGGAAAGAGTCAATCTATTTGAGCGGGATATAATAATCGATGCTCTAAAGAGGAACAACGGCAACATCGCCGCCACCGCCCGTGACCTGAAAACCACTCCTAGAATCATGAGATACAAGGTAAAAGAGCTGGAAATAGATAATAAAAGATACTCGAAAAAAAGAAAAACGTTTTAATTTTATTTAGTCAATAAAGATTATCGACCTATTCGGATAGAACCGACACCAAATTTTTCGCGCAACTTCACAGCTAAACGTTTTGAAAAAACTTTCGCACCTGAATCATTAAGATGATTCGCGTCCCGAAATAAGGTTGTATCTAGAAACTCTTTATCGGTATTAAGACCAAAATCGATTATTGGGATATTGTGATCGGCAATAAATCGCTCTGCCCGTTCCGGTATCAAGTACGTTCCTGTTTTATATCTTGGCGACAAGCATACAAACAAGCGCACCTTGTGCTTGATCGCCTCATCGCAAAAACCGATAAGACGATCGACAAGAACCTCATCGAATTTGACACTTTTGATATTCGACAACTTCTCCGTCATAGGTAAAGAAACAAATTGAGGTCTATATCCCCTATCTGATTTCCGAATCGACCTAAAAATATTGAATATGAGTATAGAATGAACTTTTGAATTGTAAGGATAAATACGGGAAAAAAACTTATATTTCTCAAATTTGTCCCTACGTTTGATAAGATCAAACACCTTTTTATTCCTATAGAACGGATACATAGGGTACAAAGTATCATACGGATTTTTATCAGGCATATATTTTGAGGTTATATACGAATAGTCATAGATCATTATTTTAGGTATATATTTGTCAAAGACAAGCTGTTCGAGAGAATAATCATAGATAATATTTGAACCTTTAAAACCACAATTATACGTTGACAATCCAAGTTCTTTTTGAAAAATTGACGGAACATAATGACTTTCCGCTCTTGACGATCCAAATATCAACAACTCGTTTTCGCTACGCAAAATACCGTTTATTTGCCCACCCGTATCACCGTCCATAGTTTTAAAGAAAAAATACTCGCATACACTCCCTATAACATCATCTAAGACAAGCAATAACACGATAAATACAGCTATTTTCGCCATCAATAACAGAAGTTTATTAGAATTGAAAATAGATAAACTGCGACGCATCAAAAACTCCTATCAGCAATAAAATTATTGTACAGAATATATAAAAAGCCCAACGATACACAAGTTTTTGCCTGCGTATAAAATCTTCTACCGTGAATCTGCGTGACAGATATTCCACTCCAAGAAGTATTGCCAAGGCAAACACTCCATAAAAGATATGCCTAAACCCACCGAAAAATCAAGCCGCCGTGTCCAGCAAATATTGTGTATAGAGATTTTTAAACTTCTTTTTTGTCTTTTTGATACAACATTCTTCACCGGCGAGAGAATAATACCCGCGGTTTTTAGATCGGATTAACTCACTGACAGAAACATCGGCGTTTTTGATTAACAAATCCGCCAGTTCGTGAGGATGTATATTCGCGAATACCGTAAACGCATCAAAAACAGTTCCTTCTCTATCCGCCAAGATTGCTCCTGCTTTTCGGGCAACATCCATCAGCGCGCTTTGGTTGGAAAAGACTTTCAGGTTTATCCTGTTTACGTCATAGTAAGATGAGAGAGTTGTCAGGAAACTGAAAAACCGATCATTTTCACCTGTCATAAATGAGTCAAACAACTCTTTACCGTATACCTGATCAAACCGTCGCATTAACGCTTCTCCCATCATCGCAGAGACTTCCCACGACTGAAATTTCTCTGAGAACAACACCAATTTAGGTTGACGACCGTACGAGTCATATTCCCCAAAAAGCGCATCAATATACTCCAATAGGAGTTTTCGATACTGTCCATTCGCAAAGTTCTCAATAGG
>CAZFUR010000243.1:0-3901 GCA_964522245.1 uncultured bacterium
GTGAGTGAATGAATGAATGAATTAATTAATGTTTTTCATGGAAATGTATTACCTATCAATACTTTATAAAAATATACATACAATATAACCGAACCGACAAAACGGATCAACCTTTATTTTTCAACCGCCTTAACGGCAATCTTTATCCTCTTTATATTTTGGACAGCTCCCGCAAGACTGATTACATCCGTCATTTTTCCCTGTCAGAGTTCTGTACAGGTTTCTCACCAACCCGAATAAAACAATCGCTACAATCAGTATAACCAAAACTTTTTCAACCATTCAGCTAGACTCCTATTTTGAAAAACAACCCTAACTGGTATATTATAAACGTGAAGATATACGCCAAAAAAGTCAGTCCGAAAAACTGAAAAAATGCCCATCCATACGAACCGCTCTCTTTTTTTGTGACCGCAAAAGTAGCAAGACAAGGCGAGCTGATTAGACAAAAAATCATTATACAGAACCCTATCAGAGGATTATAGGCTTTTTGCAATTTTGACCTTAGCGACTCGGAATCCTCGTCTGTTTTACCGACAGAGTATACTACCCCCAACTGCGATACGAAAACCTCTTTCGCCGCCACAGCACCAACTAGCGCCGTACCGATCCTCCAATCGAACCCGATATGCCTGATTACAGGTTCCATCGACCTGCCGATCCGACCGGCGAAAGAATGACTCATCTGCGCCTGTTGACGGTCAGGTTCACTAGAAAACCTTTCTAAATCTTTTTTTGGAAGTTTTGGAAAAGAAACAAGTACCCACATCACAACCGATATACCCAGAATAATTGTGCCGGCTTTTTTTAAATACAACCAACTTTTACGCCATGTATGAATAAAAAGACCTTTCAACGTAGGAATCCTATACGGTGGTAACTCCATGACAAAGGGGGTATTCTCGCCTTTAAAAACCACCAGCCTCAATAACTTTGCGCTGATAACCGCCAAAACAATCCCTATAATGTAAATCAACCACAATACCGGCGCTTGCCACTTTGGTGCGAAAAAAGCCGGAATGATTAACGCATATATCGGAAACCTAGCACCACAACTCATTAAAGGCACAACCATCATTGTCGTCAAACGGTCATGTTTATGCTCTAGAGTTCGGGTGGCAAGTATCCCGGGAATGGAACATCCGAAACCGGTAATCATAGGTATAAAACTTTTACCGTGCAGCCCTATTTTGTGCATCAGTTTATCCATAACAAAAGCGGCTCTAGCCATATACCCCGAATCCTCTAGCACAGCTATCGCAAGAAATAAAAATAGTATGTTAGGCAAAAAAACTATAACCCCCCCAACACCACCTATTATCCCGTCAACCAACAACGATCTTAGATAACTGTCCGATCCCTCAGGCCAAAAACCGCTAATCAAATCTCCAAGAGAGCCGAAAAAAGACGAAATCCATTCCATAGGCGGAGTTCCCAGCGTAAACGTCAGGTAAAAAACAAAATACATCAATAGAAAAAATAACGGCAACCCCAATAACCTGCTTATCACAATTGTATCGATTTTATCCGATATATCATGTCGTTTATGTACAGAAAACTTAACCGTCTCTTTGCATATACCCGATACAAAACCGTACCGCCTATCTGCGATGATCGTTTCTGAATCGTAGTTGAACATTTTTTTTAGAAATTCACGGCTCTTTGATACACAAAATAGAACCTTCTCACTGTCTTTACAGCCCTCTATAACCTGTATTCTTACCTCCGGATCGTTCTCCAAAAGTTTCACCACGATCCAATGTAAATGTTCCATTATATAATCGGAAGGTCTGCTGTCGGTTATGGTTTGTTTTATTTTTCTTATCTCTGCGTCCATCTCATCACAATAGGTTACTTCAGCCCTGTTTTGTTTTTGTCTTGAAGCTTCAAGCACCGTATCCAGTATCTTGTCTGTCCCGATATTTTTGCTTCCTACCGTAGCGATAATCGGGATACCCAACAAATTCGACAATCCATCCAGATCAAACTCTATACCGCGTTTTTTTGCTATGTCGCTTTGGTTAAACAGAAAAACCAACGGAACATCCAATTCCATCAACTGGACGGCAAGATAAAGGTTGCGCTCAAGGTTTGAGGAATCGATTACGTCTACTACCAGATCAGGTTTTTTCTCAATGATATAGTTTCTCGCGATAAGCTCTTCCGGAGAATAGGCAGTCAGACTGTAAGTACCCGGCAGATCGACAATTTTTATCTCTTCACCTTTATATTTTACGCTTCCTTCTTTTATTTCCACCGTAACACCGGGGTAATTAGCGATATGCTGTTTTGCCCCTGTAAGATTATTGAAAATAGTCGATTTACCCGAATTCGGATTGCCTGCCAAAACTATATGCAAACCTCCATCACCCATTGCCTTTTTCACTCTATCACCTCCACACAAATATTTCTAGCCTCACGCTTCCTCAAAGATAGATGAAACCCTTTTAGTTTTATGTCTATAGGATCGCCAAGCGGTGCAACCCGAGCAACATAAACAACCACCCCCGGCAACATCCCCATATCCAAAATCCTCTTGTTCACTCCATACACCGTTAAAACCTTGCCTTTCTGACCGGGAGACAAGTTATCCAAAGAAATACCCATCTGTTCTCTCCTGAGTTCCTTCTCTTTTATACTATTTTTTATCTCCGCCAAATCTAAACGGTTCTTAATATGTCCTGAAAAAGCAACCATTTTGCGCAATAGATCACCATCTATGACATGTTCTATCCTGCAAGCATTTTCTTTTGCCTTATCCCGATCAACCCCCAATATCTCCACAAAAAAATCGGTCAGAGCGTTACGCATATACGCAATCTTTTCCGCCGCACAATATCCTTTCTCCGTCAATGTCAGAAAACTGTAAGGCTCATACACAATATACCCTTTATCAGATAAACGCCTCAACGCACCTGTGACGGAAGGCATTGTCACATTCATTTTTTTCGCTATGTCTTTGACCCGCGCAACCTTCTTATCGTTCACTAAATTAAGAATCGCCTCAATATAATCTTGCATTATAGGCGTCAACTCATTATCTTCCAAACTAAACTCCTTTTGTTAGGCAAAACTAATATTATTCACATACCCCAACTTATGTCAACAAAAACCTCAAAATTATTTTACCCGCATTGATAACCATTATTCACATACCCCAACTTATGCCAACAAAAACCTGTGGATTCTAAAATCCGCCGGTTATAGATATCCAAAATTTATTATTTTTATAACCGTTCAGATTTATCCTATAGGTTTTTTGCAAAAACAAACCACTACATACTGTATACCGTACTTTTTTACGCCTTTTATTTAGATATTTTTATTGATTATACGGAATATTTTGTTATATATATTTGTTCAGTAGTGTATATACTGAATAACTCAATAGCGGATTATTTTTAGGTAATAGAAAAAATCGGGGATGACTTATACCCCCCACTCTATCGAGTCGGCGTATCAAAAACGCCAATATATCTTATTCAACATAACCTCTTAAAACATATTTTATAAAAACTCTTCATTATTAGAAAAGGGGGTTTGGTATGGCAGTCGCTTCCTGCTCAATCAACATCAATCAAATTAAAGTACCTGCACAAATTGAGAAAAATTTTTCTTCTATCGGAGAATTGCTTTTTATCAAAAACAGCAAAGATTTAACAACTCCAATCCTCATAGAATGTAAAACCTGTTTAAGAGAAGATTGCCGATATTTTTCGGACGATCAAACAGACACGGTCTGTTCAAGAAAAATGTTCGTCGACGGTCTATGCAAACAGGCACCCACTCTTTTAGACGGTGCGACCAGATTAGAAACCGCCAAGAAATTGGGCTGGCAAAAAATCAACTGTTATCTTATAGAGAAAAAAACTTTTAGTCTATGGGAAAAGGTTGAGATGGG
>CAZFUR010000244.1:0-3890 GCA_964522245.1 uncultured bacterium
CTCAGTAACTATGGAGTGGAATTTGATAGATGGTTTTCGGAGAAAGATATACATGAAAATAACCTTATACGGAAATCTTTCGATAGTTTAAAATCGGGCGATTTTATCTACAAAAAAGAAGAAAAATGGTGGTTTAAATCAAAACAGTTTGGAGACCTGGATGACAGAGTCATGATAAGGGATAACGGTATTCCAACTTATTTTCTAGCGGACACCGCCTATCATCAAACCAAATATGACCGAGGTTTCAATCGCTTGATCGATATTTGGGGACCGGATCATCACGGTTATATACCACGACTTTCAGGGGCACTGCAAGCATTGGGATACGAGAAGGACAGTTTCAAGGTATTGATTGTCCAACAGGTTAATCTGATAAAAGACGGTGTACCGGTAAAAATGTCTAAACGAGCCGGCAACATTGTTCTGATGGAAGACCTTATAAAAGAGGTGGGCAAAGATGCGGCGAGATTTTTTTTCGTTATGCGAACAAGTGACAGTCAACTGGATTTCGATCTTGATCTAGCAACAAAACAAACAGCCGATAACCCTTGTTTCTATGTTCAATACGCACACGCTAGAATCCATAGCATATACAAAAAATATGAGGAACAAGGCAACAGTATAAAAAACTTAAACCTCACCGATGCCGACATAAATCTGTTAACAGACAAAGAAGAACTAGAAATTATAAAAAAAATCGGTCAGTTCCCTCAAATAATCAGGCTTTGCGCCCGATCTTTAGATGTTCATCATCTTCCGTATTATTTATATGAACTTTCGTCCCTTTTTCATTCATACTATAACTCAGGTAAAAACAGACCGGAACTCAGAATAGTGACCGATGATAAACTAAAAACCATCGCGAGACTAGCCTTAATTACAGCCCTGCTGGCGGTTATAGCACAAGGACTGGATATCCTTGGAATATCCGCTCCGAAAAAGATGTAATTACCTGTCTTCTCAACTTCTATTGACTTAAGATCCGATTTAGTGTATTTAATATATAAATTTAAATCTAAGAGCATATTATGAATATCTATTGTAAATTCAATAACCACTACAAAGACATTTTAGTCTGTAAATTTAGTTGCCCTAGAGAACTAAAATGTCCTGAATTTCAGAAAAAATACGAAGAGGAAGGCAGGCAAATCCGCTGGAATCTCTTCCAATATATGCAAAAACATCCAGATAAAAACTATAAAATATCTTTAGTACCTAAAAAAGGAAGGAAAACTCAAATGAAAAAGTATGTTTGCATGCGCGAAGGGCAGGTGGAAATATTAACCGATGAGCAAATTACGGAAAAAACTAAAGCCGGTGAATTTTTTAAAGAATATTTCGAACTCGGAAAAGAAATGGAACTGGTAATAAAACTTTTACCGAAAAAAAACGCCGTACCAAAAATAAATAAGACTAAAAAATAGGTTCTCGTCTAAAAAGAAAACCGCTCCATTCGGTCTCTTCAAAAAATGATTCAATTTTGTAACCTGTGGAGCAAAATTCTCTTTTGATGGTCTCGGATCTGTCATTGAGTATCCCTGTTAGAATGAGTAGTCCGTTCGGATTAAGGCTATCGTCAATCTTTTCTTTATATTTGATGATTACCTCCGCAAATAGGTTTACTGCTACAAGATCAAACTTTTCTTTAGGAATAAATGAATCCAGATCAAGACAATCCGCCTCGACTTTATCGCCTACGCCATTTGCGACAGACATATCCTTTGCGTGAACAACCGATACCCGATCGTTATCAAAACCAAAAACCCTGTTTGCCCCTAGCTTTGCCGCCGCAACACACAAAATACCCGATCCACAACCGATATCCAAAAATGATTCATATTTGCCACACTGTTCAACCAACAATTTTAAACAGAAATTTGTCGTAGGATGCTCACCCGATCCAAAAACAATTCCCGGATCGGTTTGTATGACTATCTGATCAGAAAACAGATCCAAAGGCTCCGCCCATTTAGGTTTTATAAACAATCTGTCATCTATAGAAAATACCCTAAAATTGTCTCTCCACGAATTTTGCCAATCTTCACGATCTAATTCGGAAAACTCCACTTTCCTTGAACCGATATCTATCCCATACTCCTCAAGTTCGGCAAGAAAATCTTGAACCTTCTTAGACAAAATACTCTCCGACGGTTTATCCGTAAAAAAGATCTTGTAGAAACAGTTATCAGATTCAGGATTCTGCTCAAGACACCATCCTTCACAATCTAAACCATCAATAAATCCTGAAAACGGTTCTTCACAATCAGCGCCGGCACTAACAGTCATCAGATATAATTTATCGTACATAACCATAAACCGTCTCAGGTTCTCCATTCAAAATGGAATCAACCGCTTCTTTGCCTTGCATTACACAATGGTCCATGTTGGCAACCTCATATTTCCATCCTCCAAACCGCCCTCTTGAATAAATATCGTTATCCATTAAAAAACCTTGTAAAACCTTAAGAATATCATCACGCTCAATCGACGGCACGGGATACGCTTTAGGTATCAATTTATGATACCGACTGACGACTTCCTCATCCCCTGATATAAATCCACATTTGACATAGGCATCCAAAGATCTGTCCAAATATACCTGTCCATCAGGCTGTGCGCCGACAGGGAAACCTACTTCCCCCATCAAAGAAAAATGTCCGTTTGATGGAACGTTGTTGTTTGAATAGTTGGAAAAATACGTCACCCTATACCATGGATAACTCTTTTCGGGAAAATAAATCCAACACTTATTGTCATTATTTTTTTTCAAAAAACCTAAACCGGTTACAAGTACAGAATTATATATGAGCCTATCCGCCTGAGAAATTAACTTATCGATTTTTTCGGAGTCGATTACACGATGTATCAGATCATCTATGGGGATTGTACTGATTAAAAAATCATATGCTTGCGTTTGCCCGTTAGAGAAATGAATTGTTTTATTTTTAAGATCTAAACTCTCCAATTCCGCATTCAAAGCCAATCGATCAGATACCAAATCCGCCACGGGAGAGAATATCCCCTGTGTCGCACCGTATTTCGGAAACTTGAATCGGTTATTCGGTCCCCAAGAGATATCATCGTTCCCAAAAATTATATTCTTTACTATCGTCTCAAGTTTAATAACGCTGACTCGTTCGGCAATCCAATTAAACCCCATTTTTTTTAAATCCGTCTGCCAAACCTTTTTGTTGTACGGATACAAAAAACAATCGCACAAACCGTCACCGAAATTCTGTTTGAGCCATTGTTGAAAGTTTTTAGGACAACTGTTTTTCCTATTTATCAACCCCATAACACACTGAAAAACCGTTTCTTTAGACAAATAACGTATATTATTCTGTACAGGATACGGTACCAGTTTTTTCTCCATAAAAGCATAGGCATTTCTATCGTGAAGAAAAAAATCGTCTCCACAAGAAAAATCAAATATCTCATCGAAATAATCATAGTGAGAAAAAGCTACATGACCACCTTGATCCCACAAAAAACCGTTGGAATCTTTGAAACTAGCCGATAAACCACCGACATAAGATTCTTTTTCGTATATCTTCCAGTTACGGTAACCGAGTTTATGCAAACGGTAAGCGGCGCCTAGACCTGCGGGACCAGCACCTATGATGACTATTTTTTTATCCGACATATTTTATAAATTTTTGTAGACAAAACCTTTCTCTTTTGCCTCTTTTTCTGAATAGAAACTTTTAACATCCACAAGAATAGGCAAGGAATTCATTTTTGAACTTAATATATCTAGAGAAATATCTTTAAAATCATCATGAGCATTCACAAGCACAGCACAATCAAATTTTTTGATTTTATCAAACGGTATATTTTCTACGCTAACATCTTCCCTTTCTCCGGCAACCTCTCCATAAGGAATCATA
>CAZFUR010000245.1:0-3879 GCA_964522245.1 uncultured bacterium
CTGGGAATATCTTTTGTTTTTAATCGTATAATACCGCTCATAATCACCCGATGTAACCGTAGCCATATTTGTCAACCTGATAACTTTATCGATCTTTTTTTTATTCCACGGATCACGCACACCAACATTCCATTTCAAGTTTTTTGCAGGTTTTCCGCTACAATATATGTCCCCGCCCGCATCCACAAGACAATCGAAGACCCCCAAACTATTCATCTTCTCCACAGCCAGATCAACGGCATACCCTTTAGCGATACCGCCAAGATTCAATTCGATACCGTCTCTAAGAAACTCGATTTCTTTCGTATCACGATGCAAAACAATATTATCCCAACCAACCCGTCTTAGAACATCTTTGATTTCCATTTCCGATGGTAATGAATCACGTTTCATCGCCGTTTCCCATAAATCGAATATCGGTTTTATGGTCACATCAAACGCTCCGTCAGATTTTTTATAGACGTCATCAGTCATAACTAAAACATTCCACAACAGATTTGAGACTTTATAGCTAGCAGGTTTAGGAGCATTGTTAAGAATAGACAACTCGCTCGAATCATCATATACAGACATCACTTTAGATAAAAGCTCGATCTCTTTAAATCCCTTATTAACCGCATCTACAAGATGATCAAAATTTTTGTGATACGCAGAGATTCTGACATACGTCCCCATAAGTATTTTAGTTTGAGAGAAATGCTTTGGAGCGAAAAAAAGATTATTCAGAAAGAAAAAAGATATCAACAACGCAACAAAAAACAGCCACCCTAAAGATGATTTTAAACGCAATTTTTTCTTATTCAAAAGATCTATTCCCGATTTATTTTACAAAAGAACAGTTTATATCGCCCATCAACCAGAGGAGGATCTGATTGAACAACAAGATTTTCATAAAAAAGATCTTCAACCACCGAATAATTTTCTTCTCTAACCACCAACAGGATGCTTTTTTCTTTTCGTAATCTATCCAGAACGCCTTGTTTATCATGCAACAGCACAACTTTTCTGTCCGAGTAAAACATCAAAGACGGACAACAGGTCTCTTTAAAAACGTACAATTCCCCGTCGCCCACAACGTTTTTGTTTATCATAGCAGAAAAAGATTTAAGTTCAGGATTAAGATCTAACCTAAAATACCCCCTACTGAAAAAGATATGTCCTACTACAATAATAATCGCTAAAACAACAAGATATTTTCTCAACTTTGAAAAAATTTTCACCTGAGTCAACATACAAACAATCATGATTGAAATAACAGGATAAACAGGCATGATATACCAATGTAATTTGGTATTAGCGATACTAAAAATACCGAATACGACAAAAAACCATACAAAAAGCAACCGATGAAAACTGTCCTTTTTAAAAGACTTGTGTAAAGAGAAAAGTATAGCAAAAACAGCTATCACTCCCCAAGGTCTTGCCTTTTTCACCATATTGACCAAATAAAACCAGACAACCCCGCCATGCCCCGATATCTGATCTTTAACAGACGATACAAGTTTAGCTCCAAGAAAATGATTAACAAAAATATCGCCATACTGACAACATTGCTGGATACACCACGGCAAACAGATAATCGGGATCAGAACAATCCCCACCCACCATAACTTATTTTTGATAATTTTTCTATAATCCAAAAAAAATATCATAGCAATCTGAATAATAGGCGAGAAAAAACCAACCGACCATTTTGTCAAAATAGCCAATGCGGTAAATAGTCCGGATAAAACAAATGCCTTATCCTTGCCCTTATATCCCAGATAAAAACAATATAACGACGCAGTCAAGAAAAACGCCACCGGCACATCGAGCTGACCCATTTTCGCTATTTTGACAAAATGAGGATTTCCCAGCAAAACCAGCCCCGCCAGAACACCTGAAAAAAAAGACAATTCTCCCCAACACCAAAAAGCAACCAAACCGATAAGAAGCCAACCCAAAAAAGCCGATCCCAAACGCGCTTGCCACTGCCCGACACCAAACACCTGATACACCAAGCGAGTAACCCAGATCATCAAGGGCGGTTTATCTATCCAAGGCTCACCGTTCCAGTAAAGGTTATACCAATCGTCACTCGCCAAGTTTTCCTTTGCAACCTGAGCATAAACAGACTCGTCCCAATCACGCAGAGAACCGTCTAAACCGTAAAACATTATCCCCGCACAAAAAACCATCAACAACAAAAACATTGTTTTTCTATACATATCCCCAAAACCTCCGACTCGCGGGCAATTATAGAAAAACGGTTTTCTTTTGTCCAAGGGTTTATCTTCTTTTTGGAATCAATTAAAAAATTGTCTAGGTATTTTTTTAGAAAAATTCAAAAAATCTAATTAGAAAATAATGCCGAGTATTCCTGAGGAATTTCGCTATTGTCGCGATACTCGTTCAGTTTGTTTCGAAGAGTCCTTATACTGATATCCAACATTTCAGCCGTACGGGTTTTATTCCAACAATTGGATTTAAGAGTTTCAAAAACCAATTTTTTTTCCATCTCCCTCACAGTAATTCCCGCCTTTAGCACAGCCTCGGAGGAACTATCACAGCAATCAACCTTATCGACAGATAAAACAGAACTATCAGACGGTAAAATAATTTTATCATGAGTTAAAACAACAGATCTTTCCACCAGATTTTCCAGTTCTCTAACGTTCCCATCCCAAGGATAACTTTTTAGTTTTTCTATGGTAGATTCAGGCACATCAAAAGGTTTTAGACCATTTTCATTACAATATTTTTTCACAAAAAAATCGATTAACTCTGCAATGTCTTCTACTCTCTCTTTCAAAGGAGGCATAAAAATAGGAACTACGTTCAAACGATAATACAGGTCTTCTCTGAAATTGCCGTCTCTCACTTCTTTAGCTAAATCCCTGTTTGAAGTGGCAATAATTCTAACATCCACATTGATAGATTTTTCCGCTCCGACTCGTTCAAACTCCCGTTCCTGAATAACTCTTAAAAGTTTTGCTTGCAAATTCAAAGGTATCTCTGATATCTCATCTAACAAAATAGTTCCCTGATCCGCCAACTCGAATTTGCCCAAACGCCTAGAATTTGCACCGGTAAACGCCCCTTTTTCATGACCGAACAATTCGCTCTCCATCAAAGACTCGGGGATAGCGGCGCAATTAAGTTTGATGAAGGAGTTATCACGTCTGTCGCTATTGTAATGAATAGACCGAGCAACCAACTCTTTACCCGTCCCGCTGTCTCCTTGTATCAAGACAGTCGCTCTGGTAGGAGCTATTTTAGAAACCGTATTAAAAATATTTTTCATACATTTGCTTTTACCGATTATTTCATCAAAATGATACCTATCTTTCAGCTCTTTTTTCAGGTACCTATTTTCGTTTATTAATTTTTGCCTTTCGACGATTTTTTTCAACACAATATCTATCTGATCGACGGAAAACGGTTTTAGAATATAATCGAAAGCGCCTATTTTCATTGCCTCCACAGCCGTCTCGATTGTGCCATACGCAGTCATTAAGATAACCTGTGTTTCCGGAGCTTGTCCTTTGATTCTTCTTAAAAGTTCGATTCCGTTAATCTGAGGCATTTTTATATCCGTAAACACGACGTCATATTCTTTTTCCCCGATCAAATCCAAAGCGCAAACACCATCCTTAGCAGCATCAACAACGATCCCTAGACGCTCCAAAGATTCTTGCAAAAACCTGCGCATCAATATTTCATCATCAACAATAAGTATCCGTTCAATTTTCATAACAATTCCTCCAAAGGCAACACCCGACCGGGGAAATACAGATTTATACACGTTCCCAAACCAACTTGTGAACAAACACCTATTTTCCCACCATGCTCTTCAATAATTTTGTATACCGTAGATAATCCTAATCCCGTACCATTCTC
>CAZFUR010000246.1:0-3867 GCA_964522245.1 uncultured bacterium
AAACTTTCGATACTTTTTCAAGCAATACGCTACTCATCTATAACACCATAGGTATTTCCGTCTCTACATTTGAGCGAAACGGTTCGGTTTGGTTGTTGTACGAGATCAAGTTAGATATTTTGTTGGGGTACGATATATGAATTTGAGTATCTTCTTGATTGATTTCTTGCAATACGACGGACATTTTTTTCAAAGCTAGTTCCGGTACGTTGCAGTCTTGGCTGAGGTGGTACAAAACGATATGGCGCAGTTTAGAGCATGCTACATCTTTGACCAGTTTACAAGCGTTTTCGTTACTAAGATGACCTTGTCTGCCTTTGATACGTTGTTTTATATGCCATGGACGTTTCATATCCGACAGTAGTAGTTTCGGGTCGTGGTTAGATTCTATGAGAACTATATTTGAGCCTGCGATCTTTTTCTTGACTAAAGATGTCACATATCCCAAATCGCTGGCTAGACTGATTTTGCCTGATTTCCCTTCCATGCAGAATCCCACAGGGTCTTGTGCGTCATGGAAAACGGAGAACGCCTCTACGGTGAACGAGGCGAAACTAAAAGGGTCGGAAGAGGAGAATATATAAAATTCAGGCGAAATTTTCACGGTTTCTTCTATTGCTTGAGCCGTGAAACGGGTGCAGTATACGGGGATATCGTATTTTTTCAAAATAGTTTTTAGACCGTTGATATGGTCGGTATGTTCGTGGGTTATGAAGATCGCTTTTATTTCGCTCAGACAGGTTTCTATTTCGGCGAGTCTGGTTTTTAGCGTTTTTGCGTTCAACCCTGCGTCGATAAGTATTTTCGAACCTTCAAAATTAATATAAGTGCAGTTGCCTTTGCTGGAACTGCCTAGTACACAAACTTCAATCATGGTAACTTTCCGGTTTTGTGTTTCTATTTATTCACAAACATGTATTCTCAATGAAGACGGAAAAAAAATCAAGTGTAAAAAATCAATTTTTCCATTCCGTGATTCAAGACACGGGGGATATTTTTGCCGTTTATCCGACGGCAGGTTATCGGTTGTGCGGATAACGGAATAGAAAAGATTGACAGTTTTTGGAAAATTTACAATAATGTTTCTTTAGTTGAAAAAAATTATGAGGGTTATTTTATGAAAAAATTTGTTCTGTTTATGATTATTTTAATGGCAGGTAGTTCTTTTGCCAAAAGCGATATTCCGAAAGAGGCTAGAGACGCATTTAGGTCGGGCAGTTATGTTCAGGCGATAACGGAATTCAAAAAAGTATTGGCGTCTAATCCTAACGATTCAACCGCCCTAAAATATTCAGGTTTGTCGTATGTTAAACTCGGTAACCTGAGAAAGGCGATTGAGTTGTTAAAACGGGCAAAACAGGCGTCCCCGTCAAACGGCAGTATCTGTTATTATCTGGCGGAGGCGTATTATCTGGCGGGCGAATATGATCTTTCCAAAGACGAGATTTTGTCGATATACGAAAAGTTTCCCACAAACATATATACCCAAAAAGCTCAATTACTTGAGAAAAGAATATCGGATAAATATAGACGCAGAAAACTGAGGTTTTATCTGCGTGAGAGTTTTCAGTACGATTCCAACGTCGCTCTAGAACCACAGAAAAAAGGTATAAAAGGATTTGATAAAGATAGCTCAAGGTTTGCGACATATACATGGGTTGAACTTGCGCCGATTCAGCTAAAAGAGTTTGATTTTGGTGTTTCAGGATCGTTTTATCAGAGTTTGCATACGGAACATGATTCTAAAAGGTACAACCTGTCATCTTTTGAGTTTGGTCCGTTTATCTCGCACACGATACCTCTATTCGGGCATGACCTTGTCAGCAGGCTGGAGTATTCTTATATTCAGGATATCTTGAACGGAGAATCGTTCAGCCGAACCCACAGAATTCATTTTCGCACATCGTCGTATCTGATGGATTGGTTGTACATAGCTCTTTTTTATCAGATAGATTTTGACGATTTTTTTTACAGAGGCAGACCGTCCGATAATGATATCTTGAATAGAGACGCCGTGCAAACGCAAGGCGGGTTCCGTTCCAGAATCCACATTGCAAACAAAAGGTATGTTTATTTCGGCTACGATTACACAAACAACGATTCTGAGGGTGCGAACTGGAATTATGATCGTAACCGTGTGTTTGCCGAGTTTGTGACACCGACTTTTGTCCCGAAACTTGATCTTTATCTGTTGGGTGAATATTATAATCGTTATTTCAGTCCGTATCGAGGTTCATATTACAATTCCAAATCGAACCGAGATGAAAATGCTTATTCTTTCCGAGTAAAGACAAGGTATAGTTTTACTTCAAGGTCTAGTTTGGAGACTTCTTTCAGGTATGTTAAAAAAGAGTCTACCATCGAGGAAGAGTTTGAGTACGAAAGATCAATTTTTGATCTGTCATACGTCTATAAATTTTAGTTATTTGCTTGTAAGCTGATATGTTCCGTCCCAATCATCGGGTGGGGGTGAGGTTATGTACTGTTTGCATCGGGTGAGGTGTATTTTGCATGCCGAGTCTTGGGGGATTATACGGTTTGCTTGCTGGAGTAGTTCGATTGCTTCTTTCCAATCTCGTTTTCTTATCTTTGAGAATGCTTTTTCGTATATGGACAGAAAAGATTCCATCTCTTGAGTTAGATCATTTTTTAGGCAGATGAGCTCAAATATTTTAACAGGTTTGGTTTTCCCTTTAACTTTGACGATATCGAGTGTTTTTACGCCAAAAGATTCATCAATTTGCGAACAAGTTTCTTCGCCTATGATTATGTGTGTTTTGTACAGTTTGTTAGCGCCTTCCAAACGTGACGCCAGATTGACAGCGTCTCCAAGAACGGTATAGTTGAATTTGTTTTTTGAGCCCATGTTCCCGACAACCATTTTGCCCGTGTTTATCCCTATTCTTGTGGAGAAGAAAGGTTTTTTTTGGTCTGACCAAATTTCTTTTAGTTTTTGCAGTCGTTTT
Organism: uncultured bacterium; assembly: GCA_964522245.1. Classification (GTDB taxonomy): domain Bacteria; phylum Auribacterota; class Auribacteria; order Auribacterales; family Auribacteraceae; genus CAZFUR01. The sequence goes on from CAZFUR010000246.1 coordinate 2,967, forward strand.
TGCATTCGCAGTGCCGTATGGCAGGCGGATTTAGCATGGTCGGCGGAGTATATGGGGGCACCGAAAAAAGCCATTATTGAGTCACCGCTGTATTTATCTATCGTGCCTGCGCAGTCCATTATTATTTCGCTCATTTCGTTGGTGTACTCGTTTAGCAGTTCTACTAGTTGAGTGGGGGTTAATGTTTCCGATATTTTTGTAAACTCGACTATGTCTGTAAAAAGGACTGACATAACCTGTTCTGTTCCGCCAAGTTTCAGTAGGTTGGGGTTGTCGACTAGCTGATTGACAAATTGAGAGGAAAGATATTGACTGAACGCACCTTTTATAAACCGTCTTTCCCTTTCTTCGACAATGAAGTTTACAAGAGTGATAACAATGTAACTCGAACCCATAAGTAAAACAGCGTAAAACGGCGGATACCATACCCGCAACATATTAAACAAAAGATAACTGCCCGATAAAATGACAAAAATCATCCCCGCCGTCATCAAACCGCTCGGTATCGGTTTGAGTCTAGGTAAAACAATGATATTCAATAACCCGATTAAAAACAGGATTGCCAATCCCATTAAATCCGTCCACCAGAAATGATCGATATAACTGTTAGCGAGCATATTTTCTATGGCGTTGGCGTGTATCTCTACACCGGGATAAACGGAGCTGAAAGGGGTTACTCTTATATCGTATAAACCTGTTGCGGTTATACCGACTAGAGCGATTTTATTTTTGAATCGGTCGGGATTGATATTCCCTCTTAAAATATCTACCGCCGATATGTGAGGTATCGTAAAAGCGGGACCCAGATAGTTTACGGCCATGCTTCCCGATGAGTCGGTTGAAGGGATAGAGTCGCCTACTTTTATCTGTTCCACGCCGAAATCGTCAAGGAGCAGTTTTA
>CAZFUR010000247.1:0-3850 GCA_964522245.1 uncultured bacterium
TATTGTATTTTGAACAACAGGTTACGTGCTTTTTCATAATCTTTATTTTGTATGTACATGACAGACAGATCCTCGGTGAGCGACTCGTCATTAGGATCGGCAGCCAAGATCGACTCCGCCTTTTTTATCTCTTTGCTCAAATCAGCCCTCACACCGTCGCCCAGAAATCTATCTTCAGAAGCACAGCCGACACAAAAACAGACAACCAAAAAAAACAGCCACAACCGTTCTAGCATATTAACAAATAACCACCCCTCTAACAGATTCCAAATAACAATTAAAAATTAATGAAATTATGACAATAAAGCAAGCATATTATTCAGTTTTTAATAAAAATTCCGCAATTTTAATGTCTCCATTCAATAGGATTTTTGTATCGTTTTTTTCGGTATTGTTTATCAAAAAATCTAGATCTCTTTTCCAGTTTCCATTAAAAAAGTCTTCTTCTGTTATACGGGAGAAGGGTATATTCTCTTTTACTCCTTCCACAAGAACAGGGTACTCGCGAAAATCATCTCTGGGCAGATAAACTATCGGAGTTGACGTGGATACACATTCCGCAACAGTTCCATACCCCAACTTTGAGACAACAACGTCAGCCGTATTAACCAAACTAGGATGATCTATCCGATTCCTGAAAGGCAAAACCATCAGATTGTTTTCCAGAAAATATTCCGCTCCAAAACTGATAAAAAAGTAATCAGGATTTTCCGATACAACCTTTTTAAAACTAAAACCTTTTATTTTGAACCCGCCAAACGAACACAAAATTATCGGTCTTTTTTCATCTTTTAGACCCAATAGATGCCGGACCTCATCTTTATCCATTTTAGCGGAGCGGACAAGCAATGGCATATCCTCAATACGCTTAAACGATGAAAAAACCCCGCAAAAGGGCAAACGCAACAATATATCCGCATACCCGTAACACTCCTTTATATCATCTACTAAAATTTTGTATTCAGGATACTCTTTCAGGTAAGGCTCAAAAATCCAATCCCAAGAAAAGTTAGAGACACCAACGCTTTTAACACCTGCCTTCTTGGCAATCAGAAAAGCCATCGGAGGAATATCCCCGACAATTAATTGGATCTTATTATCGGCTATAAATCTAAGTTCTCTTTCGATATAAAGATCTCTGCGTTGGATCAACTCTTCATATTTCTCAAATGTCTTTTTCTTATCAAGATGTATAAAATCGGTCTGATAAGTACCTGTATCAATGGGTATAGAAAAAAAATCGACCGTTTCGCCGATATCGTCTAGAAAAATCCATTTCGGTGCGTTAGAACGGATAAACACTTCCGTTTCTGAAGATAAGGTTTTAAGTTTTCGGATTAAAGCATTCATTCTGGTAGAATGACCAAACCCGTGACCCGATATATAAAATAAAATACTCATATGCTGGTCCTTTTTAGATATTTTTGTGGCGTACAAATGTTCAGATACTGTATAATCCGCTTTACTATGTTTTACCCCCACAAAATTAGCGAGGAACCTTTATGATAAGACAGATAAAAGACACTCCTCAATCTTCTGTGAACACAGATGACTATTTGTCTGTCGATAATATATCAAAAAAGCTAAACCTGATTGAGATAAAAACATCCCTAACGGAAATACTGCTCAAACTTAACCCCGGTTTTATCCACGACTTAAATAACCTGATCGCAGTCACCGACAATTACAGAGCCCTCCATCGGGTCAATTCTATACCATCTGTGAATTTAAGCAAGATTTTTGATACGGTAATCAATACAACCCTAAACACAAAGAACTTTTTATCCATTATCGGGAAAAATCCTGATAGACCATCCGTACCTTTAAGTGAATCTATAACAAAAATAGTTAATTTGTTTCGATACAAATTTATCGAAAAAAATATAACTCTACATAACAATCTTCACACACTTAATTTCCATAACCTACCGATTCAATTTATCGATTATATCGTCACAACCATCATTTTTTACATTACCGAACTAAGCTGCAACCACGGAGAAATCTATATATCAACCGAGACATCGTCCGGCAAGATACACATTGCGCTGGAAAGAGTATCTACAAACAATCCTCATGGCAATACAAAAAATAAAACAGCCCTCCGTTTTATCAACAGACATTTGGAGAACTGCAACCGTTACCTTAACCGTTTGGGGATTGAACCTATCGAGATGGTTACAAGAAAGAATGATCTAAATTCACAGATTCACGTTTTAAAATTATCTTTACCTGAAAAATATTTTCTCCACCCCGCAAAAGAGTCCCCCACACAACCTCACAAAAAAGATAAGAAAAAAACTGTAAAAAAAAGTATTCTAATTATAGATGACGAACCGATGATCTGCGATCTGTTGGTATCGGTTTTTGAAGAATATGGGTATACAATGGATTACACCACAACTTATGAAGACAGTGTAGAAAAACTAAAAAAAATAAAGTTCGATATAGTAATATGCGATTATATCCTGCCGGGTGCGACGGCAAAACAGATTGTAGATACCGTAAAAAAATATTCCGCAAAAACAAAAATAATCGTCATAACCGGTTGCGAAGAAAAATCGATAGAAGAACAATTTTTTCAACCACCTATACAAGCATTGTTTAGAAAACCTTTTAAAATAGACGATATAGTAAATATCGTTACCGAGTCGCTATGAAAAAATCTATATCTTTCCATGATAACTTTGGGCTGATAATTTTGAAATTCATTATGTATTTTTCCACAGCCATGTTTGTACTGGGAGTGGCAATGGTATTTTTATCTGTGGAGAAAAACAAGATCATTCCTTTATCAATGCTCTGTTTCGGTATTCTCATACTCATTTTTTTGGTAGCTGAACACAACCTTTTTGCCGCAGGACATACCGAAATAGATTTGGCAACCAATAAAATGAAACGCAGGAAGTTCTTTTTTAGGTCAGATATTATTGACCTTAAAGAATCAACAGTCTTCATCATAGAACAAGTCATCTACAAAAACAGAATAATATCCTACAACGTTTACGCTAAAACGGATAATAAAGAGATTTTGATCGGACAGGAATCAGATAAAAAAGCCGTATCTGAAAAATTGGATATTATTAAAAACCGAATTCTATCTAAAATAGTGGAAAGAGATAACTATCTTGACGGGAAAAAAACCAAAAACAATAAAAAATCGTTTACCGTTATACTCATTTTGATATTATTGGTGGTTCTATTGCATAATCAAACAGGCGCAATCGGCAACAAAATATACATTCTAATACTGCTTCCCGCCTGTTACTTTTTATTTTATTTTCTGAAAAAGGTGAAAAAATAATGGACTGGTCAAAGATCATAGATTACATAGACAGGTTTGACAGTTTTGTGCTGACGTCTCATCTCAATTTAGACGGAGATGCAGTAGGATCACAGACTGCTATGGCTGAATTCTTGAAAAATTTGGACAAAAAAGTATATATCATAAACAGTGACAAGATCCCCTCAACACTAGCTTTCATGACACAAAATCAACCTGTTATTGATTCCGATTCGCCTCAGGCAAAACAGCTGATAAAAAGGTGCGATGCGGTTTTTATTATCGATGTGAGTAACTGGCATCATGTGGGTAAGGTGGGAAAACTCATCAAAAATTCTGAAAAACCTGTTTTATGTATAGACCATCATAAAAATGATAATCCGATCGGGGACGCATTTATCATAAACAGTTCGGCCGCCGCATCGGGTGTAATGATTTACGACCTGATAAAAACCTATTGCGAGAAGATGATAACCCCCACAATATGCGATTCTCTATACACATCAATAATCACCGATTCCGGCAGTTTCAGATACTCCAATACCAATCACCAACTACACAACGTAG
>CAZFUR010000248.1:0-3842 GCA_964522245.1 uncultured bacterium
CTCTATAGCCGCTAATCTCCTTAAAACAGGTAAAGGCGATTATAAAGGCAATATTTATTTTGATTTAAGAACCAACTAATACTCTTTGTCCGCAGGGAGGCATGGCAACATGCCTCCCTATAATTAATGAATTATAAAATTTGGATATTACATGGTTTCGATCGAAGGAAAGAATAAGTCATTTTTAATATTTTTTATGTTCATAGTTACATTATATGTTTCAACGGTCTTCGTATATGCCGGTATAAAAGAAAAAATAGAGATGACCGTAGATTTTCAGCTCGGCGAAGGAGATAACAGCATAAGCCTGTATCTTGAAAGAAGAGAAAATGACGGCAAACCTGTACCGTCATCACTGATAACTTCTCCTCTTGCCCCTATAAATCTCGGAGTTTGTCTGAGAAATGTGCGACAAAAAGTCACAACCGTTTATTTATGGATTCAACCATCGAGAGCTTTCGATGTTACTATATACACAAACAACCTTGACCCCGATAACGACGGTTACCTTGACTGCGATGGCGATTATGTGGTCGACAACACACCTGTCCCCGGTATATTTGAGGGTTTTTTGCTTCCGGATAAATGGAATAGTTTCACAAAAACCCAAAAATCAAATTGGATAGGCGGTAAATCGGGAATACAGCACAACGATTACAGATGGGTTTTATTGCCTATAAAAGTATGGGCTGAGTCTCTGGAAAAAGACGGAGAGACGGCTCCTGTGGATAACGAAGGTTTGATATCTAACGGTGACTGGTGCGGCGAAAACGCCTCGTTTCACTTCATACCTGAGAAGATGGCAGTCGATCTTGGAGACGAACCGGGTAACCCCAATGTAGATACCGGAGACCCCGATTACGGCTCGTACAAAAAAATTATTGCCTCTACAAGATATTATACAAACATACGCAAGGCACAAGAAATAACTTTTGGAGTTGACGCACTGAGAACAGGCAAAGGATCATACAAAGGAAAACTGTTTTTTGATCTAAGAACAAACTAACGGGTGCTGTTAGCCCCGGTAATATTATTTTCATATTTGGAGGAGGAAGTAAAAATGAGAACTAAATTGGTGATAGTTGCTATCTGTTCTGTTTTAGCGATTTCAGTTTCGGTTTGCGCAAGCGTATCCGTTAATCCGTCTCGCGTAGAGGGCAAAATGCCTCCGGGACAGACTTACAAGAATAAGTTCACGATCAAAAACCCTGATAAAACAAAAGCTATCGTAAATATTGAATGGAATGACCGAACTATCGACCCGTTGACAAAAGACTGGTTAAAACTATCTACAACAACTTTAGAGGTAGGACCCGAAGAAACGGTAGACCTGACATACGAGATAAATATACCTGATAATTCTTCAGGAGAGTACAATGCTTGGGTATCTTTCACAGGCAAACCGGTTGCGTCTCTCATGGGAGCCGCCATAGCCTTGCGGGTATCTATTCCGATATACGTAGCGGTTAGCGGCACGGAACAATACGATTATGAGATAAGTAGTGTAAAGATAACCAACTCTAAAAAGACAGAATTTAAATTTAAACTAAAAAATACGGGGAACGTTCATATCCGCCCCACCGGAACATTGTCAATCACTAGTATTGATAGAAACAATGAAAACTATACTCTTCCGTTCAACGATATTAAATGGGGAATCATTCCAAGGGAATCAACTGATTATCCCTGTAAATTCAAAGATCCACAAACTCTTCTGGACGGAAAATATAAAGCTGTGCTGACAATATCCGCCGGCAATAATCATCAATCCAGAAAAATGGTCAAAGAATTTACCTTCCAGATAGTCGGAGCAAAAGGCAACGTTCAAGAAGAAGGTATAACAAATATGACTACGGATAAGATTACACAAGAAAATCAACCGACTAATAAAACAACAAAGGATAACGAGTAAAAACGACTTATATGAAAAGATTAGTTTTATTCTTCTTAATTTTTATATTTTTAGCCTCCTCGGCAGATGCTCAAGACAAGTCTCTATATTTGAGTGTGGATGCGGGTATGGAAATATTTGATTCCTATAGAAAGGGTGTAGAATTTTTTAACTTTGTTTCTGATAACTCTTTCAAGAAAGTCTATTGGCGCCTGAATGATTCTAATCGTTACGATTATCTAAACCAAAACGTGCAGGCTCATCGAGCAGTTTTGAGTGAATTGCACTCAAAACATATTAAGACAGTATGTGTTATAGATTTTACAGATTTTATGGATGCCCAGAACGACGGATTGGTCTATATAGATACCATTCTAAATTTTCAAAATTCAGCCCCGCTACAAGAAGAAACCTTTTGCTCAATACAGCTAATCGCTCATCCTGAAGATATGATCTCTAACCCGCCGGACGGATACGACAAAACTTCTTATACGACAAAAATATGGTCAGATTACATCGTCTTTTTACAGAAAGTAAGATCGAAAATAGATATTTATAATAAAAATGCCGTCTACAAATTAGATTACTCTATAGCATTTTCAGCAAACTACGATACCGATAATCTTGCCGTAACGAACTACACATCTATAATAGATATCGCAGACGAAGTCACGTTATACCCTATGACAAGGTCTCTATATTTTCTGAAAAGCAATTGCGCCAATGAAGCTCAATATGCCCAAACTAATGGAAAACCGTTTAATATCGCTCTAATGACAAAACCTTGCAAAGAACAATCCGCATCTTTTTGGGGAGCGACGGCTGATCCTGAAGGTTTTTTAAATCAAGTCTTGTATACCGGACTTACCGGTGCTTCCGACGACTCTAGCGATAAGATCAGTGTCAGGAAATTTTTCTCAAACTATCCATTTTTCAAAGGCTTCGCCTTTGAATCGTACGAGAAAGACCCGTCTGTCGGATACCAAGGTTTAAAAAACTCCTCTATCGAACATAAAGGTTTTACGCAAACAGGTCAAGGTGGAGATGAGCTTGACTTAACCCCTTCGGATTACGACAACTATATGCCCGGTTTTATGGTTATGGAACACTCCAGAACAGATTCCGCTTTGATATGTATAGACCTGACAACCACTCAACGTTACTACCAGATGACAATCGAAAATGATAGCGACCCCAATTATGAGTTTCTGGTAGAAGGAGCCGTTGTTAAGAAAAATAACTTAGACAACCTGATGGAACCTTTAGAGAAAGGGTCTTTGACGATTACGATAGATACCGGTTTGATTCATCCAGAATTAGTATCCGGTCTAAAAGCGAAAGTTGAGTCATCTTATCCGATAATACTGACCGGTAATTCAGCTGATATAGTCAACGGAGTGCCGACACAACTAGATTTTTTTGTGGGAGAAGTTCCTAAAAGCTTGCGTCGCAGACAGCTTCCTATCTCAGTAAGGTTGTATAATACCGAACAGAGCGCCGTGATCAATTCTCAAGATGTGGGTCTATTTTTGACCATGAACGACACCCCGGTGGGACAACTGTTATCGATTACCTCAGCAAGCACCAGTACGACAATCCCCGAAAACGACACCGTTGAGATTGTCTCAGGAACAGGTATGCGGATTATTGGATGGGTACTTGATGACGACGAAAATTTTGATAACCCTTCAAGTTCAGCCATATTACCTGTCTTTCACACAGGCATAGAACCGGATAATGAAACTCAATACTTCACCACAAGTTACGATTCTTTCACCAAAGATATTTTTCAATACGATATAACTTTAGGAACAAACCCTACTCTGCCCGCAAACGGTTTTGAAATTGATTGTTCTACACAAAACTTAAGACGTTATTTTTATATAAAAACAAAATTAGAAGACCAATTTTTTAACGATTGCGACGGACAAATTGTCTACACAAACTACAA
>CAZFUR010000249.1:0-3837 GCA_964522245.1 uncultured bacterium
TTTCTCGTTTTGGCAAGAATGTCAGGATATCCAGTGAGGTCAGTAAAAGTTATTTCGGTGATTATTCAAATATTTCAGGTAAGGTGACTTATACTAGCGCGATTGTTCCAAATGAGTTTCTCATCGTAAATGAACATGGTGACGTTGAAGTTGTAGATATCCCGAATGTCACTGATATATCAGGATCGTTTTTCGCCAATTATGGGGGCAAACCACTCCCTGATATGAGCGGAAGCCTTAAAGGAACCTCTTTTCTTTTCTGTTCAAAAGTAGAGAATGCCAATGTAGTTAATATGTATGATCATCCGGATATTCATATGGTTGACTTGGTTAATGAGCCTAATATCACTATAATTTATCCATTTAGCTATATTCCGGGTGGAGAAGTATGGGGTACTGTTTTCCCTTTCACGATTGCTGATAGTTTGAGTCCGGTAAAACATAAAATTGGGGGTGTTCTTGAGGAATATCCCGAAATGATCAAGGAAATGGTTGAAAAGATACGTTCTGCTTTACCGGATGATCGTAAAGATTTTGCGGATGAAATAGTTGAGGGAAGTTTGCGATTGGGAATAAAATTAGTCAATAACGGTATTGCAGGAATAAAAAATTATCTTAGTGTCGGAGAACATACTCCCAAACAGATAAAGAAACTGAACAGGAGAATCAAACAGTTGGAAGAGGGAAGAGACGTATATAAGGCTGCGTTAGATAGCGGTGTATGGAAGAAACCGGGGGATATAGATCTGTCCGCCATAGCGATGAGCAATTATGATCAGAAAAGAAGCTCTATAGAATATGTCAGATTGTTTGGTAATCCGGATGTGTTGTCTCTTGAACCCAAGATTATCAGCCGAATGACGGAAGATAGTCGGGTTGTGGAGGAAATGTTGTCTATCCTGAAGGATATCGAGCCTACTATGTCGGATCAGGAAAGAGCGGATTACAGAAAGGCTCTTGCTTCAACGCTTAAAGAACAGGTGGTTTTCTTTACCAAAATATCTCAAGATAGGGTTAAACAAGTTAGAGATGTGCTGGCATCACAATACAAAGGTGTCGAAAAACTTACTTTTGTTGTCGCTTTAGGTACTGAGAGACTTGCGCAAAGGCATGTTAAGGATAACCGTATCGTTATTAACGCAAACGCGTTAAGGTCTCCGTTGCTTATGTTGTCTCAAGCCGAGCATGAGCTTTTTCACGAAATAGTAGAGGACACCATCAACAGCGATGTCGATTCGTCAGCATTAAAAACCAAAAAAATTGTGGAAGCGGTCTTAACGGATAAACTTAAATCTGAAGAAAACCTATCTGATAAATCGGATCTATTTTTCGCAAAATTGAAAGAATTCTTAAAAGAAGACCTTATTATCTCTAAAGAAGTTGATAGGATTATCGCTCTCAACGAGGGTGACTATGATCAGATATTGAGCGTCTTAAAAAATCCTTTAAACCCGATAGATAAAGGTGGCAAATTTGCCGAATTGGTATCAAAAATCAAATCTAATCCGCAGATGAAACGAAAAATGATAAAGAATTTTATATTGGATAACTATGACGGCATGAGGATTCTAAAAGATAATTTACAGGACATAGTACTGTTTAGGAATAAAGTTGCTGTGGGAGATATTAAAACTATGAGTGTCGGTGATTTTGATATTGTAACACAGATAGAATCCGGTCTGACTGGTGATGGTAAAATATTTGGTGGTGAAAAGGGAGACGGTTTGGGCAATTTTTACGAATCGGTATTGTTATCTAGTAAGATAAATGATAGTTTTTTGCCTGCTCTAAACAAAAACGGTCGGATTGTTGTTACGAGTGTTTCACGAACTGATGCGGTCAATTTGTCAGCACAGGCTGAGAGTATGGTCAACTATGAAGTTTCGGCGATAGATTTTGATGTTTTTGGCGATACGGTGACGACTGATACAAATAGTTTGTTCTTTGCGAACTCGTTAAAGAAAATTAGAGAAAATTCTGAGAAAAACGGAAATAGATCAAAAATCGTAATTTTCTCATTAAGAAAGAATGCAGATGAGATGAGACGGTTCTTAAAATTTCATAATGTTGATCTTAGTAGTGTCTCAATAATAGACCGTAATGACTTACTGAATAGACTAGATGATATGCTCAAAACCGATGATTCTTATCAGGATATCTATGACGTTTTCAAAAACGCAATCGACAAGAATGATTTTTCGGTACTCGACAAAATCTACGATCAAATATCGCTCGGAGACGAATCCGCTATTGCATTTGGAAATAAACTTATACAGATTTTATACAAACAATTTAAACTATCTATTGAATTGTCGGATTTAACGTTGGCAGATTTTAAGTTTGTGGCTAGCAGAAAAGGGCTTATTCAATCTGCGATCAATAATAATCTGCGTACCGTTCAGTGGGATTCTATCGGCTCACAGGTACTCAAAGAAGGCGATCTCATAGAAACGGGGTTGGATAATTTGCTACTGTTACAAGTTCTTGAACCGGGCAGCGAGATTCCGAGAAACCTGATCGTTTCAGCGGTGGCTAAGGATAAAATGATCAATGGGATTAATATTTATGATCTCTTTATTAAAGAGCAAGCAGTCCGTAAAAAACAAAATAATGAGGCTCCTATAACAATAGAAGATATTGTTTCAATGGCTGGTATGGATTATCTGTTGAAAGAAGATATAGAGGGTATTGCTGTGAAGGCACCTAAACGGAAAGTTGATAAGGAGTTTATGGATAACTTGAAACAGCAGAGGCTATTTGATCAGGCGGCGTAGAATTGTTAAAAAAGCGAAATAATTTTATCCGCTTGATGGATTATATTTTTAGAATTTGAAGAGGAGTTTTTTTTGTAACCATCAAGTAGCGGGTTGTTTTTATGATTTGTTTTTGATCGCTAGAAATGTTTGATTATGGTATAATAGTGGTTGTGTAAAAGTTGAGAAAGTTCTTATATAATTTAGATGTTATTAAAGATATTAAAAAAATGTACAGGAGGTAGAAATGTTTAGTCAGAAAATGAAAACCCTGAAGAGAATATTTGCTTTAGCTCTTATTCAAGTATTTCTTTTTTCGCAGTACGGTATTGGTTTTGGGGCTGTCCCGAAATCTCTCAAATTTAATGAGAAATATGGTCGGGTTAGAGATTCGTTCAAGGGATCTCAAGATAAGATGATTATTCATATTCAGGATGCTCACTGTGTTGCCGAAGCACAACACAATATTATTGGTATATTGAGAGATCTTTACAAAAATCATAATGTACGTCTAATAACCGTAGAGGGAGCCGATGCTTATTTTGATGCTGGCGAGTTGGCTTCTTTCCCTATCAAATCCGTTAAAAAAGATGTTGCTGAGTATTTTTTAGATAACGGTAGAATCTCTGGGTCAGAGTATCTTATGATCGAAAATGAGCTTCCTCTTTCTTTTCGTGGTGCGGAAAATAGGGATTTGTACATAGATAACTATAATGCGTTTATTAAGTCCATATCCAAGGAGAACAAAGATGTAACGGGTCTTGTATCAGAGATAGCGTCTGCTTACGAAAATTTAAAACAGGTTATGTTGAGTAAAGAGTTGTTGGAAATTGATGACCAGGGTTCTATGTATGCCTCCGGTAGAATGAACTTCATTCAGTTTGCTAAGTATCTGATCGAAAAAGCGGGTGAAAAGAATGTTTCCATCGATAATTATAAGAATTTTGCTCTCTTGATAAAAGCCGGTAATCTTGAAGATAAGATTGATTTTGCCAAAATTCATACCGAACTTTCGGATATCATAGATGTTTTATCCGATAAGATCGACAGAGACAGGTTGTCGGAACTTTTGAACAAAAATCTG
>CAZFUR010000250.1:0-3832 GCA_964522245.1 uncultured bacterium
TCAACCTTGTTGTCGTGGGGGCAGACCGTATAGCTAAAAACGGTGATGCCGCTAACAAAATAGGCACTTACACGGTGGCTGTGCTGGCTAAAGAACATAACGTGCCTTTTTATATCGCCGCTCCGTCGTCTACATTCGATTTGTCGATAAATTCGGGTAGCGATATCCCTATCGAAGAGCGTGACCCTGAAGAAGTTACCTGCGGATTCGGTAAACGGACTGCTCCGATCGGGGTTAAGGTTTATTCTCCGGCTTTCGATGTCACTCCGGCAAAATTTATAGCGGGAATAATCACCGAGAAAGGTATTCTTCGTCCACCGTTTGAAAAAAGTATAGCGGAGATTATCGGGTAGATTATGGAAAAAAAGAGGCTGGAAATATCTGAAGAATCGTTGATAAAAATGATTACGCCTGATATTGATCCTCAGGGAGGTCATATTGTTAAAGGAATAGGCGATGATTGTGCGGTTGTCGATTGCGGTGGAGGAGATTTTTTCTGGTTGCTGACGCAAGATTCTGTTGTGGATGGTAGGCATTTTATCATCGGTGAGGCTGAGCCTTATAAAATCGGTTGGAAATCGGTTGCGCGCTCCGTAAGCGATATAGCCGCTATGGCGGGTGAGGCGGTAGGGGTATTGGTGGCTTTGGGATTGAATGAAAAGGTGGATCAGGATTGGATTAAAAAGGTTTATGACGGAATAAACGGTTGTTCGTCAAAGTATGGTTGTTTTCTTATGGGGGGGGATATCTCGTCTTGTGAAAATGATGTTTTTTTGTCTGTTACGATTCTTGGAAAGGTGAAAAAAGAAAAGATTTGTTATAGAACCGGTGCCGCAGAAGGTGACTTTTTATGCGTTACGGGTAGTTTGGGTGGATCTATTTTAGCCAAACATCTTGAATTTTATCCTAGAATTAAAGAATCAGGATGGCTGGCGGATAACTTTGAGGTTACTTCTATGATTGATTTGAGCGATGGTTTGGCTAAAGATATCTTTCATCTTGGTCTTAGAGAAGGTTTGGGGTTTTGTTTGGATTATGATGCTATACCTGTCTCTGATGATGCAAAAAAAATTGCTAACGGGGATATGGAGAAAAGTTTTCGGCACGCTCTAAACGATGGCGAAGACTATGAACTATTGTTTACGGTGTGTGGCGAATCGGTGGATTTGTGTAGCAAATTAGATGAATTCAGAGACAAATTCGGTTTGCGTTGTACTGTTATAGGAAAGGTTGTGGAGAATATGAAAGGCGTTGAGCTTTTCAGAGGTGGTCGGTTTTATTCAAAATTGGAAAAGGGTGGTTTTGAACATTTTTAAAAAAGAATATTTTTGTGAGAATCTGAGTCAAACTAAAGCGTTGGGGTGTAAAATAGCATCTGTTTTAAAAAGGGGTAGCGTGGTTGCTATGAAAGGTGATCTGGGTGCGGGAAAAACCTCTTTATCGCAGAGTATATGTTTTGCTTTGGGGGTTGATGAAAAGGTTGCTGTTAACAGTCCCACTTTTACTATAGTTAATCAGTATGACGGCAGGTATCCTATCAACCATATAGATTTTTACAGGTTGTCGTCGATAGATGAATTTTATCTGACCGGATTAGATGAATTGTTGTATGGGGATTCTGTCAGTATTATTGAATGGGCGGATAAATTTTCCGTTCTGGTTCCGGAATCTGCTTTGTGGGTTTATCTTGAATTTGTGGATATAAACAGCAGAAAAATCTCAATAGAGTGGTCGGGGGAAAATTGTGATGAAAACGTTTTTGATATTTAGCAAGGTGTTGGTGTTTTTTCTTTTAGTCTGTTCATGTTGTTGTGCGCAAAAGGATAAGGTTGGCGGGGACGGATTTGATGAATTGACAAACTTGGTTATGAACGAACGGTGGGAGGAGGCTATTGGTGTAGCTAAAGAGTTGTTGAGACAAGATAGTACCAATATGCAAGCCAAATATTATTTGGGGTATTGTTATAATAGTATAGGAGAATATTTTAGGGCAGAACCTCTTTTGCGCACTGTACTGCGGGAAGATTCTAATAATTTGGAGGCGTACAACCAGCTGGCTTACTCTTTGCGCAATCAAAACAAAAATAAAGAGGCATTGTTTTTCTTAAAACAGCTTCTGGATATTAATCCGGATTTCCATAAAGCTATCTATCATATCGGTACGGTATACCTGAAGCTGAATCAACCTGATGAGGCGATAAAATATTTTAAACGTTTTTCGGCTCTTTTCCCTGATAATGCGGAGTGTCTTTTTATGCTTGGTTTGTCGAGTGAGTCTAAAGAAGATATGAAAAAAGCAAAAGAATTTTTTTTGAAGGCGGTTAATATTGATGCTAATTACTCGGACGCTTATCTTGAGTTGGGGCATCTGGAATTGTTGTCGGGGAATTTTGATAAGGCGGTGGAATACTATAGCCTCGCTTCTCGGTCTGACCCGGAAAATGTGGATGCTTTTTTCGCACTGGGATGCGTCTTTTTTAGAATCAATAAATTACAAAAAGCAAAAAATGCTTTTTTCAGAGTTTTGGAGTTAGATCCAAAAAACATATCTGCTCTAAAACAGCTAGTTGGAGTATATATTAAATCTGAACAGTGGAGTCGGGCGATATTAGTACTAAAACAACTTACCAAATCAGATCCCGATGCTCCTGATGTGTATTATAATTTGGGGTTTGTTTCTTATATGAAGGGTGATCGTGACGTGGCATATGACTATTACGACAAAACTCTAAAACTAGACCCGGATTATATACCGGCATTTATGGGGTTGGGGATCTTCTATCAAGATAAGGGCGAGTGGAGCCTTGCGTTGAAGAATTATCGTAAGGTTTTGAGCGCTTTGCCTAATGATTCGGAAGCGATGTTTAAAATAGCTCAGGTTTATCGTATGAGCCAAAACAAAAAAGCGTTCATGAAAATGTACAAAAAACTCAAATCTATCGATCCGCAAAGAGCGTCTTTCTTTGATTCTAATGATGCACAACAAGCCAAATGAACGTTGCTTTTTTGCATAATTTTGTTCAATTAGCAGACATCAAAAATTGATCTGTTTTTCATAAAATAAACTATCCTATTATATGTTTGGGGTTTTGCAAAAAAAATCCCGACAAATATCAAATTTTTCTATGAGCTTAAATATTCTTAATCCGTTTGTGTCGCACTAATTTAGTGTATCAACCATGGCATAATAAATGCTTAACGTTTTTTCATAGACGCGAATATTCATTCTTTGCTGGAGGGTTGATATGCATATAGCAGTAGTTTGTGATCAGATGCTTCCGTTGAACAATTGTTTTGCTTCATCTTGTAGTATCAGGTTGTGGGGTATCAGTGAGGGGTTGCTAAAGTCCGGTGCGAAAATCAGTTATGTTGTTTCTGACAAGGTTGGCAATCTGATCTTTCCTGCACTAGATTGTACTGTCCATTACTATAACGATTCTAACATAAATAGAATACTCCACGAAATAGAGCCTGATGCGGTGTTGGTTCAAAATTGGCAGATTGCGGAAAAAATTAATCGGAAAAAAGTGCCCCTTATTATAGATCTGGAAAATTCAGGGTTTGTAAACGATGTCTATTCCCATGATATCAATACGCAAGTTAGAAAAATAAAGGCTTTGCGAAAAGGGGATATGTTTGTATGTACTACGCAAAAACAAAAATGGTTTTATCTCAATTGGCTTTTGCAAAGCGGTTTTGATGTTTCGGAGAATCTTATAAAAGTGATACCGCTTTATTATCCGTCTAAAGAAGAAATAATACCCAACGAGGATAAGAAAATCTCTTTTGTGAGTTATTGGGACTCATCTTGTGTTGATGATTTTGATTTTTT
>CAZFUR010000251.1:0-3795 GCA_964522245.1 uncultured bacterium
AAAACACGGTATCACAAAATGTACATATGAACTCCCTGAACTTGAACCGATCTTGAAAGATACATACGGAATCATATTGTATCAAGAACAGGTACAAAAAATATCGTCCGTTCTAGGAGGGTTTAATCTGGGCGAAGCAGACCTGCTGAGACGAGCAATGGGGAAAAAAATCAAAGAGGAAATGGATCAACAAAGAGAGCGATTCTTGAAGGGTGCGGCGGAACTGAAATTCCCTCCGAAAATAGCGGAGGAGATATTCGACCGTATGGCAAAGTTCGCGGAGTATGGGTTTAATAAGTCACACAGTGCCGCTTACGCTCTAATCGCTTATCAGACAGCATATTTTAAAGCAAATTACCCTGAAGAATTCATGGCGGCTTTGCTATCTAGCGAGATGACCAATCCCGATAAAATAACTCTTTACCTAGAAGAATCCAAGAAAATGGGTATCGCTATTCTACCACCCGATGTAAACCACAGTTTCGCCAAATTCACCGTAGATAACAAAAATATACGTTTCGGGTTGAACGCTGTAAAAAACGTAGGACTCAGCGCTGTAGAATCAATCGTTCGTGCCCGCGAAGAGAAATCGCCTTTCACATCATTATACGATTTCGCGAAAAAAGTCGATCCCAGACAGGTAAACAGAAAAGTGATCGAGAGCCTTGTCAAGTGCGGTGCGTTCGATACTCTCGGTTTTAAACGATCACAACTATTCGCTATCGTTGATCAAGCAATAGAAAAAGCCAACATCGAACACGAAGACGAGGCGAGAGGACAATTCAGTCTATTCGGATCAGACGACAACCAGAATAACGCTTTTGAACAACAAGACCACATTCCAGATATAGATGAATGGAGCAAAAATGAAATGCTCCAACATGAAAAAACACTGCTCGGTTTTTATCTAACCGGACATCCTCTGGATCAATATAAAAAAACATTCACTATGTGTAATTTTCAAAAAATAGAAGGTCTGAAAAAATTGTCTACCGGCAAAAATGTAAAAATTGCCGGTATCTGCACTGCCTTAAAAATCACGACAACAAAAAGAGACAACTCAAAAATGGCCATTCTATCTATTGAAGACTACAACGACACAGTGGAAATACTCGCTTATCCGAAGACATTCGCAAAATGTCAAGAAAGTATAAAAATTGATACGATAGTAATGATAGAAGGAAAACTTGAAATAAATGACGACCGCATAAAAATAGTAGCCGATGATATCGTACCAATCGATAACCTACTGGTCAAGAAGCTATCATCCATAAAAATTAAGATCGCATCAGACAAAATCAACGAATCTTACGTGGAAAAACTCCTCAAAATTATATCTCATTATCCCGGAAAATGCCCCTTGTTTTTTGATTTGGAATTCCCTGATTCATTCTACATGACCATACAAGCAGATAACAAATTTTCGATACTTCCATCCGATTATTTCATCAAAGAAATCGAAGGGATCACAGACAAAAATAGCGTTGCTTTAAAACTATAATTCTACCTAAAAAGCTTTTTGAGAAATATAAAACTTGCCAAAAAGTATATATTGACAAGAATGATCGGTTAAATATCTCATTATATTGTTGCGTGATACAGATAATTAAATTACTATGAAAGACCGCAGGTTTTATGCTATCATGCTATCTTTGGATGATTGGAGTTCTTTTTTTAATATAGCTTTTACGGAGGATTTTCTCTTGGGAACACCGAAAAAAAAATATTCCGGTAAGGAAAAACGCCAATACGCAAGGATTCCTTTCAATTATGTTGTCACATGTCGCGACTGTGCGGGTAATGTGGAATCTGTGTCTCATTTTGCGTTTATGCATAGTAAAAATGTTAGCGCCGGTGGACTGTTGTTGGAATCTAAGTATTACTATCCTCCGTCAACACTGCTGGAAGTAAAATTATCTATACCATCAATATCGCACTCTATAAAAATCGTCGGTGAGGTAATACGTAGTGACGAGTTGAAGGAGAACAATGCCTACAGTTTGGGTGTATCATTTGTGAGAATAGATGAAGAAGGCAGAAATATACTCACAAAATTTATAGAAGACCACTTATCAACAAAAAATTAGGAGCATTTATGAATACGCAAAAAACACAAAATAATCCTACTCCGGAAATTGATGATAATGTGATCCATAACAAGCCGTCCGACAAGTTGATGATCGTTATATCCGCATTGGTTTCGGGTATATCGTTATTGTTGGTTGCGTGTCTTGTGTTAAAATATCCTTTTTACGTAGGATTGTTATATTTCGTAGGAATGTCTGTATGGGTAATACTTTTTTTCGAATATTTTAATTTTTCTCTATTCCGAAATACCTCCGAGAACAAAAATGGTTAACATATGGATAATATCGACTACAAAAGATATTTCGACGTAATACTGGATTCCAGTAAAATAATTAATTCATCTTTTGACCTTAATATCGCTTTAGAGAAAATACTAGAAACAGTCACACAGTCCGTCCACTCCGAGGCGGCGTCTATCATGCTTTTGAACAAGCAGAACCAAAACCTATATTTCAAGATAGCCACCGGGAACGTTGCGGATTCACTGAACAACCTGACCGTAAAAATGGGCGACGGTATAGTAGGATGGGTCGCTCAAAACCGAAAAAGCCTTGTGATCCCTAAAGCGAAAAACGACCCAAGACATAACGATTCCATTGACAAAAAAACAGGGTTTGTCACAACCTCTATCGTGGCATCACCGATAGAGTATCAAGACGAAATACTGGGTGTCCTAGAGATAATTAATCCGACAAAAAAATCTCAATTTGATCGATCGGACCTGATTCTGTTAGAAGCTCTGGCATCACAAGTAGCGATAGCGATAAGATACTGCAACAACTATCTTAAAATAAGCGAAGAGAACAGAAACTTGAAAAAAATTATCGGGCTCGATCATAAAATAGTGGGGCAAAGCGCTCCTATAAAAAAAATTCTACGCCTGATAGAAAAGGTTTCTCCATTTAATGTGACTGCCTTAATCACGGGAGAAAGCGGTACGGGTAAAGAATTAATCGCCGAAGCAATACACAACAACAGTCCAAGAAAAAATAAGCCGTTTGTCGCTATAAATTGTACAGCATTACCTGAGAACCTTATTGAATCTGAGCTATTCGGTCACGAGCGGGGCGCATTCACGGGAGCTGTCGCAAAACGAAGAGGCAAGTTCGAGATGGCAGAAGGCGGAACACTTTTTCTTGACGAGATAGGCGATATGGGCGGAGCTGTTCAAGCAAAATTGCTGAGAGTTCTTGAATCAGGTATGTATGAGAGAGTAGGAGCGGAAAAACCTATTAGAGCAGATGTGCGTATCGTCGCAGCAACAAACAAAAACCTGAAAAAACAGGTCGCGAAAGGTGATTTCCGAGAAGACCTGTATTACCGTTTGAACGAAATAACAATACATATTCCGCCACTCCGTGAAAGAAAAGACGATATTCCCCTGCTGGCAAACCATTTTTTAAATATTTTCTCTAAATCTTTTGCTAAACAGATAGACTCATTCAAAAAAGAAGTCGAACAACTGTTTGCAAGATACGACTGGCCCGGCAATATAAGAGAACTTAGGAATGTGGTCAAAAGCTCCGTTGTCCTCGCAAACTCTACCGAGATAGGAATAGAGGATTTATCTGATGAATTGAAAATTATATATTCCGATAACAATCATATATCAGCAGATATAGTCTCTCTTGATGATCTAGAGAGAAATCATATAATTAAAATTTTTAGAGAAAATAACTGGAAAAAAAGCGCAACCGCAAAAACTTT
>CAZFUR010000252.1:0-3777 GCA_964522245.1 uncultured bacterium
CCGTGTTGATAGATAAAGGGTTTGCGTATAACAAAGACGGTGATGTTTTTTATAAAGTACGCAAATTTAAGAGTTACGGTAAATTGTCGGGCAGAACGATAGACGACCTCATAAGTGGTGCGAGAATATGTGTGAATGAAAAGAAAGATGATCCACTTGATTTTGCGTTGTGGAAGAAATCTAAGGATAACGAGCCTTCGTGGGATAGCCCATGGGGACGGGGCAGGCCGGGGTGGCATATAGAGTGTTCGGTTATGTCAAAAAAATATTTGGGCGATCATTTTGATATTCACGGAGGAGGCAATGACCTTATTTTTCCTCATCATGAAAATGAAATAGCCCAATCGGAAGCCATTACCGGTGTCGATTATGTGAATTATTGGATTCATAACGGTTTTGTAACTATAAATAAAGAAAAAATGTCAAAATCTACAGGTAACTTTTTTGCGCTGGAAGATATCTATGAACAGTGTGAACCTAGAATACTGAGACTGTTTCTGATATCAAGACATTACAGGGTTCCTCTGGACTATTCGGTGGGGTTATTGAATGAATCAAAAACGGCGTGGTTGCGGATTGAAGACAACGTTGCGGGGATAACGGATCGTTTAAATAAGACAGACCTGAGAACAGATCAGTTAGATCAGGAGAGTTATCAAAAATTTATAGATGCCATGTGTGACGATTTTAATACTTCTAGGGCGATTGCCGTTTTATATGATCTTGTGCGTAATATGAATGGTGCGATGAATAACGGTAGAATTGATTTGAATTTACTCAAAAAATATAATACATTTATAAAAATTGTTAACGTTTTAGGGTTGACTTTGAAAATCGGTCGGGACGATTCTAAAATCTCTGACGGTGGTTTTCTTAGGGGCTCTGTTTTGTTGTCTGATATTGATGGGTTTAAGGTTGATGATGAGCTTGTTCGTCTTCTGGATGAGGGTGTTTTAGACCGAAAGCGTATTGGGGATTTTGTTGTGTGGAGACTTTTGTTGAAGAAAAATAAAGATTTTAATACTGCCGACAAAATTAGAGATTATATACAGAAATGCGGTTACTGTTTGAGGGATAGTAAAGACGGTACGGATTATTTTAAAAGTTAATTTAATATGAGGGAATATTATGGATGGTATATTTGTAACCTTTGACGGACCTGAAGGATGCGGTAAGTCGACACAGGCAAAGCTCCTTGCTGATCTTTTGGCTTCGATGGAGTATACCGTGACTCTTACGCAAGACCCGGGGGGGACTGTCATAGGTGATAAAATCAGGGAAGTCCTTCTTGATCCGATCCATTCAAAAATGACGCCTATGGCGGAGTTGTTTCTCTTTTTAGCCAGCAGGAGACAGCTAGTCGAACAGACAATAAAACCGGCACTCAGTAAAGGGCATATTGTCATCTGTTCAAGGTATACCGATGCGACCCTTGCTTATCAGGGATATGGACGCGGTCTAGATTTGGGGTTGTTGAAGGAACTGAACGATGTGGCTACTGACGGTATTTATCCTGAATTGACTATTTTGTTGGATATTGATCCGGAAATCGGGTTGATGAGAGTAAAAGATCGCTCCGCTAAAGAATCTGGAATGGTTGCGGGTGAAATGGATAGGATAGAAGAAGAACGTATGGCATTTCATAATAAAGTCAGAGAAGGGTATCTTGATCTGTGCAGAAACGAGCCTGAGCGGATAAAAAAATTGGATGCGGATGATACGTTAGAAAATGTTCAGGCAGAGGTTAAGGGTCTCGTGATAGATGTCTTGGAAAAAATCTGATATTTGGAATGGTTCTTATTTAAGTAAAGTTATAAAGCTCAATAGATTGGCTCATGCCTATATTTTCTTGGGGGCGGATCAGCAGAAAAAAATCTGGCTTGCTTCTTCTCTTGCTAAAACCCTTTTTTGCTCGGTTGAGGGAGTAGATTATTGCGACGAATGCGCATCTTGTAGAAAAGTAGATAAGCATAACCATCCTGATGTCACATGGTTGCGTCCTGTCGGAGCGACTAGGGTAATTAAAATGGAAATGGTGAGAGAATTGCAGGCTTCTCTGTCTTTGAAAAGTTTTGAGGGCGGGAGAAAGCTTGTGTTCATTCTTAGCGCTGATAGAATGAGAGAAGATGCCGCTAACGCCATGCTTAAAACAATCGAAGAGCCTTCGGCGGAGACTGTGATAGTTCTGATGGCTAATGATGTTGAGCGTATACTGCCTACCATAATATCAAGATGTCAACAGCTGAACTTACCGTTGGCTTCCAAAGAAGAGATAAAAGATTATTTGATCGATGAACATGGGGTGTCTGACGAAAAAGCGTTGATGATCGCTTCTCTGTCCAGAGGAAATTACTCTTTGGCAAATAGGTATCTGGATGACCAAAGACGTGAAATGAGAGATTTTATCGTTGGGGCTGTATTCGGTATTCTAGAAGGTAGAGGTGATATTTTTTCGTTCTCTAATCAGATAGAAATGAAAATCTTAGAATCGGTGAAAAACTCTGTCAGTGACGCGTCTTCTTTCGGGAAAGAGATGGGATTTGTTTCGTCTGAGGGAAATCTGTCGGATGATGAAAGAAAAGCCTTTGAGAAAAGTATTCTGAACGAACATGTATCTGAAATATTTGAATTTATAGAACTGTGTTGCCGTGATATATTGATATATAAAGAAACTCATGAAGAAAAAATGTTGATTAATATTGACAAACTAGAACAGATCAAAAATATTTCAAGTAAGCTGGATTTTAAAAGTTTAAATAAAGTTTTAAACGAAATACAACAAGCCCATGACGGTTTTATGGGTAACACTAAGTTGCAGTTTGTTCTGGAGATTCTTTTTGATCGGTTTCTTGATGAAATTAAGCAGGTGGTATAGTATCTTTTGAAAACTACGGGTTGTTTTGTTTTTTTAGTTGTTTGGTTTGTTGTGTCTGCTTTTGCGGCGGACAAAGTTGTGACTGTCGATGACACTGTTTTTGTGGGTAAAATCGTCAGTGAAGACGGCAAAAATGTTTATCTAGACATTAATACGGGCACTATCTCTCTCAAAAAGAGTATGATAAAAAAAATTGTCTTAGAGGAACAGTGGGGGATAGAGGATCATGTCAGCAGATCCGATTTTTTGGCTAAAAAAGATAAAAAATCATCGGTTTCGACGTGTGAGGTAATTTATTTTCCCTTAAAAATCGGCAATGAGTGGAGGTATAGAGTTAAATATGAACCTGAGAATTTATCGGGTGAACCGCTTGCGGATTTGCGTTCGACTTATGAACAGGTTTGGAGGGTTGAGGATGTCGTTGATCCTGAGGATGTTTTCTTTGATGAGTTTAAGCGTCCGGGAGTAGAGGTTTTTAAGGTATCGGTAGAGGAAAACAGTAAAAAATCCGGTAAGATTTTTTTTACGGGGTCTTTGGCGGATAAAGGGGATGAGCGTTTTTTGGTGATGACGGATGAAAATAAATCGAGTAATTTTATTTTCTATCAACGTGTTGTTCCTATAAATCCTTTTAACAAAAGAAATAAAAAATGGGTGGATTTTGGTCAGCAAGGTCAGACAGAGTTTTCATCAACCAGTGAGATTGTAAGCGTAGAGGGTGTGGCTGTAGGAGATAGGTATTTTGATAATTGTTTGCTGATTAAGAAGATTGACAAAGTGGAGAACCAATCTTTAAAATCGATCTGTTACATTTGGTTTGCCCCTAACGTGGGGATGGTCAAAATGGTTCATGAGTTAGTTTATCCTCAGACGGAGGACGGAAATTTAACAAGGTCTTATCC
>CAZFUR010000253.1:0-3736 GCA_964522245.1 uncultured bacterium
TGCGATGCGGCGGAGCGATGAAACTAGCTGTCCGTCAACTTGACGGAATCGGCTCGTCTCTTTCTGTTCCGAGTAAAGACGGCAGAGTGATATCTCTTGCGGACGGATTAGCGAAAGCGATAAAAAAATATATGGTAGCCAAAGAACTGTTTGGTATTCAGGATATGCTACTCGGTAAAGCTGATTTTAGTAAATTAGAGCACAAAAAAGAGTGGTCTGGAGAAAGAAGAAAAACATCAAATAATAAGAACAACGCTTTCAAGATTAAATGTCCTGAATGTAGCGAAAACCTCACTTTTGAAGAAGGTTGCGCTAAATGTCACAGTTGCGGATTCTCTAAATGTTAGGAGTTGGTAGTGTCTGATTTTATCAAGAAATGGTGTGCGAGACACACTGATAAAAAAAACGCCGTCCTGCACGCTATCGGAATACCGATGACAATTATAGGCACAGGGGTCCTATGTTACCGAAGATTCGTTACAGGCATACTGCTAATATTTTTGGGATATGTGATGCAAGTCGTCGGTCACCTCTTTGAAGGTAGCGAAGTGGGGGAGATCATGTTGATTAAATCAGCCCTGAAAAAGATAGATGGTGTTTTAAAAAAAAAGTAAATTCGGAAGATATCATGAATGAATAGGATATTTTTTGATAGCTGTTACCATTATCATTTTTAGGGATAACTTTTTGTTTAGTCTTCGCCTGCTTCTATTAATTTTCTGCCTTCAATACGAAAAATTTTTTTAATATAACTCAATATCTCTTTTTTAAATAACGAGTTACTTTAAACTTATTCATAGGTGGCTTTGATTTAATATCATTCATTAAATCCCAATAACAGTTTCTTGCAAACTTATTGTTTATTCCTTTGGGAATAGTATAACCATCGCCTCCAGAACAAACAATAGATTGACTAAACTCGTATTGTAGATATTCATAGATTCCCAACCTAATGTTATTAAGAAATTCGGCTATTGCACTGCTATGATAATTAAGAATGTTATCATGAAACCACTCATAAAATTCACCCAGAATGAGGAGTGCGTCTTCCTTTTCGAGAATCATTTCATTCTCTTCAAAAATTTTTATTAGGTCTTTAACAACACCAGATAATCGGGTAAAATTATGTTTTGAGATATTTCCACATATTTTTATAAAAGCTTTTCTTTCAATTGATAGGTTTGTTTTTTTGTTTATTGAGGGAAACCAAAGATCTTTAACTTTTACTTTTTTCTCAAGCCAAGCATTAAAGTTTTGAGTTGATGTAGCTAATTCCTGTATAAAATCCTGATTAAAATTTGGACATTCACAAATCGATTGAAGAGCTCCTAGAAATGATACCTTCTTACCTAAAAGTTTTTTATCAGTACAAGAAAGAAATTCTACAAGAATTATACTGAAGTATTTTTGATGAGTCATAGACTTAAAACGAATAGAGAAATCGGGATCCTCATGAAATATTTCAATAATTTCGGAATTAACCATTTCGTCAATAAGCTCTTTTACAGCCTTTAGACAAATCACTTCTTCTTCAACATTCATTGAATTGCCCCATTTATATCTAAGAAGTCGCTACGCCTTCTTGTCTTCGCCATAAACCTTCTTCAGCACGTATCCCGGTTTTATCTGATCCGCTATACCAACTACTCCACCGGGCAAAACCCTAACATTGGAATACCCTTTTATTTTTAGATAAGCGTAAACAATCGCCGCCCTGACAACAGACGAACAAAACAAGATGATCATTTTATCCTCCGGGATCTCATCCAACCTGTCAGGAATATCAGCCATAGGAATATTGACCGCAAAATCGAACCTGACAAAACCGGTCTCTTCTTCGGTTCTAAGATCAATAATCACAGCTTCGTCACAAGCAGATAACTCAAACGCCTTATCGAGAGAAATTTTATGTTTACCGTTACCGCAAAAATCCAGATCAAAACTTTTCAATAATTCATCAAATTTATCCATCACAACATTCTATTCCTTTACAAAAAAATTTATTCTCCCGCTTCAATCCAAGAATCAATACACAAATCTGACGTATCGACCAATTCATCGTCCGCAAAAAAGTTCCCGATTTCATAATCGGCGGATTCCCGACTGTCAGATGCATGAATCATGTTATACCTCATACTGATACTGTAATCGCCCCTAATACTGCCCGGTTGAGCCTCAACCCCACAAGTTGCCCCAACCAATTTACGCATCACCGATATCGCTTCTGTCCCCTCCACAACCATAACCACAACAGGACCGGATACGATATAGTTCAACAGATCATCAAAAAAATGTTTCCCCGCATGAACGGAATAATGTTTTTTTGCCAACTCCTTGGATATTTTCATCAGCTTCATTCCCGCCAGTTTCAATCCTTTACGTTCGATTCTTGATATCAACTCACCGACAAGCCTGCGCTGATAAGTATCAGGTTTAAGAATAATTAATGTTTTTTGACGCATACCGCCTCCTATCTAATTAACCGTACTGTCTATATTTTGGATTTCTTCGATTCTTTGTTTTGCGCGAATCAAATATTTTGATCTTGAGTATAACTTAACAATCTCATGATAAAATTTCAAAGCGAGATTGTACCTTTTATTTTTAAAATGTTTTTCTGCCTGTTTAAAAAGCACTTTTGCCTCATAGTCTATATCAACCTGTTTTAGATATTTTTGGTATTGGGGATCGGCTGTCAACTGTTGGATTTTGCCTGAGATAAACAGATCCCAATGAGTCCCTTTATAGTTACGGTGCATAGCCTCGTACGCTTCCATTGCTCTTGCGAACTTTTTCTTCATATAAAACTCGTTAGCCTCTTTGAATTTCCTTCTGGAATCTTTTTCCATTTCAGCTTTAAGTTTTTTTGCCTCTTTCGCTTCTTCCGTCCCCGGATATTTTTGTTCCAGCATACTAACAATCCTGAGGAATTTATAATACTCTTTATACTCGTTCGCTTCTTGAGCAGAATGCAACAACAATTTTCGGTTAGCGATATCTCTGTTTTCGTCAAGATGTTTTTTTACCTGCGGTTTATCAGCGCATTTATCCAGAAGATTCCTTATCGCCCCGGCAGTTTCCGTGTTAGAATATACAGCCAAAAATTTACGGCACTGCCTCATAGCCGAAAGATATTTTTGTTCTCTAAAAATCTTATTTATTTTTATAGATTCCTTTTTCGCGATATGCTCTCGTTTAAGCATTTTCTGATTTATATCCCACATTTTAGTCAAAAAAACCAAAAATTCATCCGACGATAAAAATCGTTTTTCAAAAAACCGTTTTTTGCCCTTAAAATCAACAAATAACACCCCCATACCGTCTACGGAAAAAATATCCAATAACGATGCCGGCACAATAACCGATAAAAAGTCATCCAGCGCCCCCACAACCTCGTTTTGCGCCACAAGCCCTCTCCAGCCTCGCTTTTCCTCTCTATTAGAGTAAGCAAAAAATATTACGGGAACTCTTTTTAGCTTAGATTCCTTCAAAACCTTTTCGATACGCCCCCGCCCCATTTCGAAAAACGATATCCCGTCACCAAAAATGATAAAAAAACCGATCACTATCAGAACAGATACAAAAACCGCTATAAAAAGGTTTGTTTTTTTACTCATCATTATTTTGGGAATTCCCTTATTATTCGTCCCAAAGCAGGAAACTTTGAAAAAACCTTATATTCTATCAACACAAGTATTGTTTTTCTTTGCACAAATTTAGCATATTATTAACAAAC
>CAZFUR010000254.1:0-3728 GCA_964522245.1 uncultured bacterium
AGGTGAAATGATCCCTGGTTTGATCGATAAATTTGTTACCGGTAGCAAGCCTATAGGTAACCCACAAGACGTCGAATTAGTTTCATCTGCAAAAAAACCTACCGTAGAAGACGGTTATTTGGAAAATTGTTTGACTGTCGAGGAACTGATCAACAAAATAAGAGCTCTTAATCCTTTTCCCGGAACATCTGTTTTAACACCTGATAACAGACGGGTTTTTATCGACAAATACGAACTTTTTATTGGCAAAAAAGATGACAATTATGGTATTGGGTATGTGGATGTTACTATCGGTTCAACTCCAATACGACTATATGAGACACAATCTAATCGTAATAAAGAAAGAGGAAAGTGATGGAAAAAATAGTTCATACTCAAAAAGAATATACTGTTAGACCCGATGCTAAAGAGTTTCCGATGATGTGTGTTTTATCGTTTGTTTATGTGTGCAATTATAAGTGCCCCAATTGCCCTTATAATAATTCTGATATTAGAGACGACTACAAAGACGCTCTTTTTATGCCGGAAGACCTTTTTAAAAAAATAGCCGATGAGTGCGGTAAATACGACTGCTACCTCAGGCTTTCCGGCGGAGGAGAACCGATGCTTCATCCTAAAGCGGTGGAATTGATGGAATATGCAAAAAGCGTCAATGCCAGAATCGGGTTGATCTCAAACGGATCGGTATTTAAAGATGATTCTCTCGAAAGAATAATCAAAGCAGGCGTAGATATGCTTGAATTTAGTGTTGATACGGCGGATCCTGAGGTCTACAAAGTTGTTCGTCCGGGCGGAGATTTTAATACGGTATTGAAAAACATAAAAACGGCTGTGTCTTTGAGAAATTCTCTTAAATCCAGCTCAAAAATCATCGTAAGCATCATAAATCAAAAAGGTGTCGATGTTGAGGGAGCAAAAAAGTTCTGGGAACAGATAGTCGATGATGTACAGATCAGAAAATACCTCACTTGGGGATATAACAAAGATGAATCGGCGGATCCTGATCCTTATCTTAATTCTGAAGACAGAATACCTTGTCCTTGGCTTTTTGAGAGGTTGAATATTGATTCTAAAGGAGACGTTACTTTGTGCGGTGAGGATATAGCGTTTGCGGAGAAATTCGACAACGTGAATGACCGATCTATAAAGGAGATCTGGTTGGGTAAAGAGTTTACTTATTTTAGAGAAAAACACCTTGCCAGAAAGGGACATGAGATCCCTATTTGCAACACTTGTCCCGATTGGAAATATCGGTCATGGCAGTATAATTACTGGAACATAATAAAAAAAGCTGATGCAAAAAAAAATAGTCTTAACGAAACTAAAAAATAGGTTTTTTGATGAAAATTGTCGGTGTTCTTCAACCGGGGTACTTACCGTGGTTGGGGTTTTTCGAACAGCTGGATAGGGCTGATCTGTTTGTCATATACGACGATGTCCAGTATGATAAAAACGGTTGGCGCAACCGCAACCGTATCAAGACGTCGCAAGGGGTTCAGTGGCTAACCGTACCTGTGCTAATGTCTGACGGAACGGGTCGTCTGATTAAAGATATACGGATCGATAATAGACAAAAATGGCAGAAAAAACATCTCAAATCAATAGAACAGAATTATAGAAAATCACTTTATTTTGAAAAATATTTTCACATTTTTGAAAACGGTTTTTCATCAAAATGGGATAAACTTATCGATTGCGATATGTTTTTTATAGAAAAGTTGAAAGAAATTCTTGGGATAAATACTCCGATAGTTTTCTCATCCGATTTAAAATCGAAGGGTAAAAGTACCGAACGGCTCATTAATGTTTTGACTCAACTTGATGCCACAGACTTTTATGAAGGAATCGCAGGTAAAGATTATATAGATGAAAACGTCTTTAACAATGCAGGGATAAATCTCGTTTACCAAAACTATACTCATCCCGTATACAACCAGATGTACGGCGAATTTGTTCCTTACCTTTCGGTAGTAGACCTGATTTTTAATGAGGGAACAAAAAGTTTAGGGATAATAAGAAGCGGAGCAAAATAGTCAGACTTTTTGCGATTCGAGTATATGGGAAACTAAACCTTTTCTTTTGTTTATTCTAATATCCGCTATATCGGTTGGGGTTATATCTAGATGATAAGGGATAATCGTGCCTTCTCCTCTATCAGATCTTTTATCCAAAACGACCCATTTTATCCAGTATTTGAATATATTGGTAATAGATGCAAATATACTTTTTAGACGTGTCCCTTTCGCTTTGCCTTTTTTTCTCGCGATAAAATCTATCGGGATTTCTTTTATCACTGCACCTTTCCAGTATGTTTTCAATAAACACTCAGGATTCGCAAGAGAACTTGCCGATTCAAGTTTAACCGATTGAATAAGATCCCGTTTATAGAAAGTCACGTTTTGAAAATCTGACAGCGGAAGACTGAAAAGCAGTCTGACCAAAACATAGTTTGTCACAGAAACAATCGCCTTGAAAAAATTATCCGATCTTTTCGCCACTTTTATATCTTTAAACAGATTCCATTTTTTCAACCGTTTCATGAACTCAGCTTCCTTATGAGTCACTCTCACACCTTGAACAACATCAATATTATAATCTTCAAGATATCTCAGAGCCTCTTCTATATTAGTCAAGTCATACGACCAATCAACCATCTGCCAGAAAGTAATATCTTTTTTTGCGGCACCGAGAGCAATTCGGGTATTTATCCCACAATCCATATTTTTGGGATTGTTTATAATTCTCAATTGCGGATATTTTGTTGAGTACGATTCCATTATTTCACGGGTTTTATCCGTAGAGGCATCGTTTATCAAAACCAGCTCATAATCATCGGTTAGATCGGATAAAAGAGCGATAGCTTTTTCTATGAAACCTGCTACGTTGTCTTCTTCATTATAAGCCCAACTCAACATCGATAAACTTAATTTTGTTTTAGCCATAACGGCTCCATTTATTCTAACGTTTTATGCGTTGAAACAGATCAGATACGGTATCGATTGTATAATTTAAATTATCATCTGTCAACGATGGGTATAAAGGCAGAGAAATTACCTTATCGGAATTGTCCTCGGCAATGGGTAAAGATCCTTTTTTAAAACCATAAGTCTGCGAATAATAAGGTGAGAGGTGTATCGCCCTAAAATGAACTCCTACTCCGATATTTTTCTCTTGGATTAGATTGAGTATTTGGTCTCTTGTTTTTGTTACGGCGTTGGTATTTACTCTGATAACATATAAGTGATAAGCATTCTTTGAATCGGGGTGCTTCGGTGTCTGATCTATCGGGATTATCCCATCAATACTTTTAAAGGCGGTGTCGTAGGCCTCAACTATTTTTTTTCTGTTTTGCCAGAACAAATCGACTTTTTTCAGTTGATGTAATCCGAGTGCTGCTTGTATATCGAACATGTTATATTTGTAACCGGGATAGATTATCTCCCAATGTTTGTATCCCGATTCGGAATAACGTTTCCACGCATCTTTGCTGATTCCATGAAGACTTAGCATTCGGATTTTATCTATGTAATCGACATTATTTACCGTCAACATTCCGCCTTCACCGGTGGTTATGTTTTTTGTCGCATAAAAACTGAATGCTGTGAAATCAGAAATACTGCCTATTTTTTTACCTTTGTATACGGTTTCCAGAGCATGAGCGGCATCTTCTATCACAACCAAATTATGTTTTTTCGCAATAGCGGTAATTTTATCCATCTCGCACGGTT
>CAZFUR010000255.1:0-3710 GCA_964522245.1 uncultured bacterium
AGTCCACTCGTCTTTATCATCAACAAAATCATCGGGATAAAAGTTAATGTCGGGCAGGAGGATAAGAGCTCCGTTAGGGTTTGTTTGTCTAAATATTCCACCTACAATTTTGTTGCCATGTTTAGTAAGGAGGTATGCTTGTATATCTTTTTGATTTAGTACAACTTTGTACCTTGAAATTTTGCCAAACTCCTTCCAATAAGGTGCAATTAACTCAGAATTTTTAGGTGTAAGCTTAATTCTAGATCCTTCTTTTGCTTCAGGTGAAAGATTTGAGGAGATTAAGCTATAATTATTGGCACCAGTCATTCCATAATAATCTATCTTACTACTACTACTATGAATATAAACCTTTTCAAATTTAGTTAGATAAACTATCACTGTTTTTCCGCTATCAATGGCATCTTTAATTTCTGTAGACCAGTGTTCTATTCTATCCACTAATTTAAATGATCTGTTCTTAGATAAAAAGGGTTTTCCCCGATAAGATGATGTGTCTTTACGACATAAAAAACTACCAATGTCAGGTTTAAAAAGGATAATATCCCAATCAAGAAGACATGTGTCTGAATCAAGATCACAATATTCAACGTCATCAGATGCAATCTTGAATCCCACAGATAATATGTTTTTCTTTGCCATAATCTAAAAACTCACTTTTAAAGATAATTCCACTCTACATGCTTCTACCAACTACAAAAGTATAGAATATAGCCTCTGAAGTCAAAGAAAATGTTGGCTGTCAATTCCATAGATATAAAAGTAGAGTATCTGTTTAAGACAAAATCCCCGTGTGGACACAAAAAACCGGTTGACTTAATATTCAGATAAAATCAACCGGTTTTCTTCTTATGCATCAAGCGTGTCGATGCGTTTGTTTATGTTGTCTAGTTGGTTTTTGAGAATTGTCGCTTGATTTTTCAACAACTCTTTCTCGTTCTCCGGATTAACAGGAGCGATGTTCAGCGGGTTCACAGGTGAAAATCCCCTTTGCATACCGAATCCTCTGCCTCTGCCCCTGCCCGCACCTCGTCCGTAAGGATACGGATTGACATTTACCGCCGATCCTGAGCAAGCTCCTAATCCTCTGCCTGTCATCGGTCCTAATCCGTTTGGTCCTGTTGCGTCACCCCATGGCATGATAAACCTCCTTTCATGGTTTGTCGTCGCATTTTTGCGACTATATTGCGGTCTTTAATGATCGCATGCGTTTGAGCCTGTTGTTAAAGAACCGTCTATAAACTGTTGTACGGCGTCTTTTGGTGTTTGTGATTGTGCGCCTGTTATCACTTTTATGTTTTGTTCGGTGAAAAGCTGTTGTGCTCTAGACCCCATTCCGCCTGAAATTATCACGTTTACGCCTTGTTCGCCTAGGAACTTAGGCAATACACCCGGTTCATGTGGTGGCGGAGTGATGAAATTTTCCCCTTGAATTTTATCGTCTACCACATCAATTATAGCGAACTGTTGGCAGTGACCGAAATGCATACATAATTTGCCGTTTGCTGTCGGGATTGCGAATTTCATTTTTTTACTCCTTTTTTTCTTTTTTGAGTTGGTATCTTTTTTTCCGTCTAAATAGGATAGAATATTGTCTACAACGATGTTTATTTGGTCTTTGATTTTCAAAGGAGTTTTACTGTTCAGTATAGGGATTCCCTCGTCTGCCAGTGCAACTGCGACAGGTTCAAAAGAGATTTCTCCCAAAAAGTTTGTATTCATTTCTAATGAGGCTGTTTTCCCTCCGCCTCGTCTAAAAATGTCTATGTTCTCTTTGCAGTGAGGACAGATCATCCCGCTCATATTCTCTACAATCCCTATGATCGGCAAGGCGGTTTTCCTGACAAAACTGACCGCTTTTCTGGAATCGAGAGTTGCCATCTCTTGCGGTGTTGTGACTATCACGATTCCGTCCATTTCAGGTATAAGTTGAGTGATCGTCAACGGTTCATCGCCCGTACCCGGAGGCAGATCGATGATCAGAAAATCGAGGTCGTTCCATTCAACATCGCCTAGAAACTGTTTTATCAAGTTAAATTTAAGAGGACCTCTCCATATCAAAGGGGTATCGGAATCTTTTATTAATCCTGACATAGACACTACAGAAAGGTCCTCAGATGTTTTAAGAGGCATAATTTGTCCTTCAAGAGCGAATATTTTTTCGCCCTCAAGCCCAAGCATTTTCAGGCTACTGGGACCGTGCAGGTCGGCATCTAGCAGTCCGACTTTAAATTTCTGTTTAACAAGGCTGATCGCTATGTTGGTGGATATAGTACTTTTGCCTACTCCGCCTTTGTTGCTCATTACAGCTATTTTGTGTTTGATTCTTTTCATTTTTTCGACTATTTTCTCTGACTGCATCTCATCCATCTAAAAGATCCTTTCATGTTTTAAATGAGTTCCATATTTTTTTTATTTCTAAGGCTGTTTTGTTGTTTGGGTAATCGAAGATCGATTTTCCACAGATTAAAGCGTCGACGATAGTTTTGTCGAACGGGATTCTACCGATGATACGGTTATCTGTCTGCTCGACAAAATTCTCGATTTCATCTGACATAGCGCAATTGATATCGTATTTATTGATACATACCGATGTTTTTATCCCGAAATGTTTTGTTAGTTCCAGAATTCGTTTCATATCATGCATACCCGATACGGTCGGTTCCGTCACCACCATAACAGCGTCTACTCCCGACATAGAAGCTATCACGGGGCAACCCGTACCCGGAGGACCGTCGATTATCAGGTAGGGTGCGTTTTGTTTTTCGGCGATCTCTTTTGCGGTGTTTCGGACCTGAGTTACCAGCCTGCCTGAGTTTTCTGCTCCGGGCAGGAGTTTTGCGTGTACCATAGTTCCGTAATTTGTATCGGATATATACCATTCTCCGCACAGGTTTTTTGTCATACTGATTGCGTTGTTAGGGCATACATGGTAACAGAATGCGCATCCTTCGCAAGCGATATCGTTTACCTGAAATTTTTCGATTGCGTCAAATCGGCATGCTTCGACACATTTTCCGCACTTATTGCATAAAGACGGATCGATGGATGCGATTTTACCGCTTATAAACTTCTCGGTTTGTTTTATTGTGGGTTTCAAGATCAGGTGCATATTAGCCGCATCCACGTCGCAGTCGGCTATGACGGTCTGTTTTTCCAATATTGCGAAATATGCCGATAACGTTGTTTTACCTGTACCGCCTTTACCGCTGATTATCAATAATTGTTTCATCTGCAAAACTCTCTTATCTTATCGAACAAGGTTTTAAATTCAGTTTTAAAATTTTCTTCCATCGTCACCAACGGTGTTCCTTCAGAATACAGCTCGGCTATTTTTTTTCTAAAAGGGATTTCCATCAGAATGGGGATATTTTTCTCTGAACAGAAATTTTTTATACAATCGTCACCCATATCCGATTTGTTGATGACTATCCCGAAAGGTACCCGTAAATTTTTCAGTACGTCAACCGATATTGCCAGATCGTTCAGTCCAAATGGTGTCGGTTCCGTTACCAGAACCGTATAGTCGCTCTTGTCGACCGTGCTCACCATTGCGCATGATGTGCCGGGGGGTGCATCTATGATTACGTTCTTGTCACGGTTAATTTCTCTTTTAACTGCTTTGATCAAATGAGGAGAAAGAACCTCTTTCAGGTTAAGTTTGCCATGCACAAAATCCAGTTTCCCCGATACCCCTATCTCGACTACTC
>CAZFUR010000256.1:0-3693 GCA_964522245.1 uncultured bacterium
CGTTGAGATAAACGCGAGGGCAAACACGTCTTCTTATGCGATAACAGCCATAAAAAAACTGTTCCCCGAAAAATACCCCGAAAAATTTTTCACCATAAGAAATGGGCTCTCGTTAAACAAAAAAATAAGCTTCGATGAATTAAAAAATATTCTTGGGCAAAAAAATATTTTCTACAAAAACCAAGGTATTTTGCCTTATAATACAGGTTGTTTAAAATGGGGTAAATTCGATGCTTTAATTATAGCTGATACTCTCAGCGAACTAAACAAAATTACAGATACCATGAGAAAAAACATTCAAAACCAGATAAAAAATGAACTATTTTGATTTAAAAAGTCCAATCTTTAAGATCGGCGGGGTTGCCCTAACCGATATTCTAAAAAAATATTCGACACCGCTATACGTATACGACTTAAAGATTATAGAGGAACAATTCCGACATTTAAGGGATGGTCTACCTGATTGTATAGAAATATTCTATTCCGTCAAATCGAATCCTAATATCAACATATGTTCTGCCATAAAACGGCTTGGGGCAGGAGCTGAGATAGCTTCATCGGGTGAACTTTACACAGCGATAGAATCCGGTTTTCCGCCTGACAAGATTATCTTTGACGGTCCGGGCAAAACCGAAACAGACCTTCAATACGCAATCACAACAGGTATAAAACTAATCAATACCGAGTCTATAGAAGAGATAAAAAGGATTGATAAAATAGCCTATTCGCTATCAAAAAAGGTTAATGTATCCCTTAGGATCAATCCACCCATAGACAAAAATAGTGCTAAAATGCATACCGCTGGCAAAGCGCAGAAATTCGGGACAGACCTTAAAATAGCCGATACAGTCATCGAATCCGCACTAAAACTAAAAAACATATCTTTTTGTGGGATTCACGTCTATCTAGGTTCACAGATTTTTGATCACAGATTTTTGACCTCTACCCTGTCTCAAACGATAGACTACGCATTAGACTCGTCCCAGAAGTTTGGTTTCGATCTAAAATATATCAATCTTGGGGGAGGACTGGGTGTACCGTACAACGATTCAGAAGAAAATTTCGATATAATCGGATTTGGAAATCTTTTAGAAGATATTATCGAGACAAGAAAAACACGCCTAAAAAAAACCGCTCTTTTTATGGAAATCGGTCGATACCTAACGTCCGAATCAGGAATCTACCTGACAAAAATAATTGATATAAAAGAATCTGGAGGCGAGGTTTTTGTCATCGTAGACGGTGGGATAAACCATTCGTTTTTGCCGATTATCATGAATAAAAGCTATCCTACATATATCATAAATAAATTAACCGATGAAAAAACGACTCTCGTAAATATCGGTGGAAATTTATGTACGTCAGTAGATATGTTTTCCAAAAAGATTCTTATCCCCGCTCCTGAGATAGGCGACGTAGTAGCGATATTTAATTCAGGTGCTTACGGTTTTTCCGCAAGTATGTTATATTTTTTAAGTCATCCTCTGCCTGCGGAACTGATTGTAAAAAACGGGCATCCGTTTCTTGCCAGAAACCGAGGCAAAAAAGAGGATTTTATTATCAATCAAACAAGAATCATAGAGTAATTTTATGTTAATAATCAAAACCGTTAATCAGATGCAAAAATATATCGACTCCTTAAAACAGCAAGGTAAAACGATCGGATTCGTACCGACACTTGGACATCTGCACAAAGGGCACCAATCGCTGATGGAATACGCCCACAAAGAGAACGATATTTTGCTAATAAGTATTTTTGTAAATCCTCTTCAATTCAGGAAAAAACAGTTTCACGATTACCCCACCGATTTTGATAGAGATAAACAGATCGCCGATCAAATGAGTGCAGACGCTATTTTCGCACCATCCATAGAAGAGATCTACCCGTTCGCAAAATCCCTTGACGTTCTATTCGACATACAAGATTGCGATCATACAAAACGCTCACAAACCGATTTTATCATAGAAAACAAAACCGATTCTTTTTTAGACTCAATCATTCGCGTACCGTCAAAACTAACGGATAAGATGGACGGTATAAACTTCCCGTGGCATTTTGACGGGGTAGCTTCTGTTGTTTACCGCCTGTTCAAGATAATCCGACCCGACAGATCGTATTTCGGACAAAAAGATACACAACAGCTGGCTATTGTCATAAATCTTGCGAAACAGTTTTTTCCGCAAATAGAAATAAAAAATGTACCGACCCTGAGGCAAGAGAACGGTTTAGTTTTCAGTTCAAGAAACAGCCTGTTGACACCATCACAAACCGAGTCTGTTCTTGTTGTATACAAAACCCTCACAACCGCCGAACAGATGATTAAAAACGGCAACAAGAAAACGTCTGCAATCATAAAAAAAATGACCGATATGATCAAATCCAAACCTGATATAGAAATTGATTATCTTGATATAATAGATCTGGAAACTCTTGATAAAACAGATACCATATCCAGCACAGTGGTCATATACTGTGCGATATTAATAAACGGAATTAGGTTAACCGACAATTTAATAATAAAACCGTAGACAACTTTTTCTTTCAGTTTTCATAAAAAAAAGATAAGATCGTACGGAAACTGGATAACTATTTTAAGGTAAAATATGAAAAAAAAACCGTCTTTATGTTCAGTAATAGTTCCTCTTTTCAATGAAGAAGGCAACCTTTTAGAATTGCATAACCGCCTTGATGATATGTTCAAAAAGCACAATTTTGCATATGAGATAATTTTTGTGGATGACGGTAGTTTTGACGGTTCACTGGATATAATTAAAGGTTTGGCTAAGAAAAATTCCGCCGTAAAATATATCTCTTTCAGCCGTAATTTCGGTCATGAGTCTGCCAGTACGGCAGGATTGGATTATTGTAGAGGGGATATCGTGATCCTAATTGATGCCGATTTACAAGACCCGCCTGAAGTAATCCCCGAAATGATTGAGAAATGGCAACAAGGCTACAATGTAGTTTTCGCAAAACGTAATTTAAGAAAAGGCGAAACGCTCATAAAAAAACTGACATCTTATCTATTTTACAGATTACTGAATAAATTGGTTGAGGTGAAAATTCCTATGGACACAGGCGATTTTAGATTGATGGACAGGAAAGTGGTCGATTCGGTTAAAGTATGTAAAGAGACAAATCGGTTTGTGAGGGGATTGGTCGCATGGGTTGGATTTGATCAGACAGAAATATTGTATAATAGGGATCCCCGTTCAAGTGGCGATACAAAATATTCCTTGTACAAACTTTTTCTATTATCAATAGACGCCATCTTGGGATTTTCCATTTTGCCGATTCATTTTATAGTATTTTTGGTCTTTTGGTAACGTTTTTGAGTCTTTTCTTAGCTTTCATGGTTATTGTGGACAAACTATTTTTCACCTTAAATATACCGGGTTACGCCTTGCTTGCAAGCGGTGTATTTTTGATATTGGGATTTGTAATATTTATTCTCGGAATAATTGGCGAATACGTCGGTAGAATTTATAAACAGATTCAAGACAGACCGTTATATCTCATAAAAGAATCTTCAGGTATAGAGTAAAACTTATTCACTTAACGAAACCGCTTCATAATATCGGGCATAAATTTTATCAGATCGGACGCAATCAGGCTTCTTTCTCCGGTAAACTGCACAACGTAATCAGCTATTTCTCCATGGATATACACCGCACAACAAGCCGCATCAATCG
>CAZFUR010000257.1:0-3688 GCA_964522245.1 uncultured bacterium
GTTGTATATAGGTAAATCAAATAACCTGAAAGCTCGTGTCAGATCGTATTACCGTGATTCGGGTGACAGGCGGTATTGCGTAAAATTTATCCGTAAAACAGTAAAAAAAATAGAGTTTTGTCTGACGTATACAGAAAAAGAAGCGTTGATTCTGGAAAACAACCTGATAAAAAAGTTGGTGCCACGATATAATATAAAATTGCGTGACGATAAAAATTTTTTCTATATATCCATAAACAAAAAACAAAAATTCCCCGCTCTCAGTCTGATAAGAAACAGAAAAGATAAGTCATTACTTTATTTCGGACCGTATTCTTCGTCAGGGAAAATCAAGGAAACCATAAAGTATATACAAACCATATATCCTTTACGTTCTTGCAAATGGACTGTTTTTAAGAGTCGTAAGCGACCGTGTCTTATGTATCAGATTCACAGATGTTGTGCTCCTTGTTGCGGGAAAATCTCGGTTGAGGATTACGGTGTTATGTTGAATGATGTGATCCTTTTTTTGGAGGGGAAAAAGGAACTGTTGTTGGGTAATCTAAAAAAACAGAT
The DNA here is from genome assembly GCA_964522245.1 of uncultured bacterium. Lineage (GTDB taxonomy): Bacteria > Auribacterota > Auribacteria > Auribacterales > Auribacteraceae > CAZFUR01. The sequence goes on from CAZFUR010000257.1 coordinate 556, forward strand.
GGTTAAGGCATCGGAATCAAGAGAGTATGAGAAAGCGGCTATGTTAAGAGATAGGATATTTTCTATAGAGCAATCGCTCCAAAAACAGAGGGTAGAAAGTTCCGTTAGGACGGATAAAGATGTTTTTGGGGTTTGTTACGACGCAAAAAGGATTTCGGTGAATCTTTTGGAGATTAGAGACGGGACGTTGCAGGGAAGCGATAATTTTCTGTTAAGGCATAACGGATTACCCGAACAAGAGGTCATTTCATCTTTCTTGAGACAGTTATACTCACAAAAGATTCCGCAAGATATTTTTGTCGCAAGGTTGCCTGACGACGCAAAAGTGCTAGAAGAGTTTTTCAGCGATAAAATCGGTAAAAAAATAAAAATTATCCGACCTTCACGAGGCGAAAACCTGCGGTTTTTGAAGATGGCGGAGAAAAATGCAAAACAAAATCTGGTCTATAAAGACAGAATCTGTTCTGATCTGAATGTAATCAAAAAACAGCTTAATCTTAAAAATCTGCCAAAACGAATGGAATGTTTTGATATATCGAATATTCAGGGCAATTTTGCCGTGGGAAGCGGTGTTGTCTTTATCGACGGTGTATCGAAAAAGAGCTTGTATAGAAGGTATAAGATAAAAACCGTCGACGGACAAAACGATGTAGCTATGATTAAAGAAGTGTTGAGCAGACGCCTTGAGCGAGCGGTAAAAGAAGATGTTTTCCCCGATCTGTGTATTATTGACGGCGGGCGTGGTCAGTTGTCGGCGGTTTACGACCATTATCGGTCTTTAAAAAAAGTTCCGCATATAGATTTTATCGGATTGGCAAAAGAGGGCGAAGGTGAATTCGAAAAAGTGTTTTTGCCTTGCAGAAAGAACCCTGTTCCGCTCAAAAAAAACGGATACCTGAAAAACCTGTTGGATCGAATAAGAGACGAGGCTCACAGGTTCGCCATAACTTATCATAGAAAACTCAGAAAAAAAGCCATGTTAACGTCTCAGTTGCTCAATATTCCTAATGTCGGAGTGCAAAGGGAAAAATTGTTGATGATTCATTTCGGCAACGTCTCAAAAATAAAATCCGCAACTTTGGAACAACTTATGCTCATAAAAGGGATCGGATCCGATACGGCTGACAAAATATATAAATTTTATCATCCCGACGGGATTTGATATCGGTTGAGGCGACCTCAAATAAGATATATTTCTTGTATTTATTGGTGTTAACGTTGTATAGTCGTGTGGGGTATGGGGGATACAGATTAGAGCAGATGATATGGTTTCTGGCAACCATGCAGGTTTGCGGTCGTTTGTTTTTGCCTAGATCTGTCGTGTCTGAGGGAAAAAGAGGCGTGAAACGGTTAGAAATAAAATCTGCGATTGCTTTGGTCATTAGCGTTGTAATGTTTGTTTTTGTTCGGATATTTGAGAATGCGAATAGGAAATAATTGTGGTTTTTATCCAAATGGGTGAAGGAGTGTAATATGAGGAAATTGTTTTTGCTCGTGGGGGTTTGTTGTTTGAGTGTTTATATGTCGGGTTGTTCGTTGTTTGCGGATAAAGCTCGTGTTGAACCTAAATATATTGTTCCCGATACGGCTGAATCTGAAGACTATGAACGCCCTGTGGCATCTAACATCAGGGGCGAGTATATTCTTGCTCCGTCAGATGTTATAGAGATCAAAGTGCGAGGGCATGAGGACTTAGAGATAACGGCTCAGATCAGACCTGACGGAAAGGTGACAATGCATCTTATAGATGATGTGATGGTTGCGGGTCTAACACCTGTTCAGGTGGATGGTCTTATCACCGAACAGTTAAAGAAATACTTAAAAAATGTAGATGTTTCAGTCAGTGTATTAGGTTTTTTTAGTAAAAAGGTTCATTTTGTGGGACCGACCGGTAACGCAATCCAGTTGCCTTATACGGGTGATATGACTGTTCTTGACCTGATATCCCGTATAGGCGGTTTGCCTCAGATATCCGCTCCGGAGAAGACTATTATTGTGAGGGGTAACGTGGCTCAACCGGAGATTATAAAAGTTAACCTGAAAGATATAATATATCGTGGAGATTTCAAAGATAATATTTTGTTGAGAGAAAACGATATTGTTATTCTGCCTGCTAATTTTTTCTCTAAGGTTAGTTTGGTGGTGGATAATCTTGTGCGTGGAGTCGGTTCACCCGCAAGGGCTATCAACTCTGTTACGGGTAACATGAGTGCGATAGATTCATTGGATAAAAATATCTTAGACTGGAGAGACGATATGCCGTTCGATTCAAGCAGGCGTCGAGGCACTAACTGATAACAGACGATTTTTTTTGAGGTGTATTATGCGGTCATTTTTTGTTTTGGTTTTCTGTGTATCCTTATTTTCCGTGTCTTCATTTGCGCAGGATCTATCAGGTTTGCGCCCTAAAAACCCGCAGGCGAAATCAAATTTTAAAGACGACAGGTTTTTTATCGGGAGCAAAAAAAAGACCAGTACCGGTAATATGTATTATGATAAACAAGGATCACTCGTCGGGCGTGCGGAATCAAGTGGTGATACCAAATATTTTTATAACGGTATAGGCACTTATACGGGGTATGCCAAAAAAGCCGGCAACAAAACTACTTATTACGATAAAATGGGGCATTATGCGGGGTATTCCGTCTCCACAGGGTCGGAAGTGAGGCATTATGACGATAAAGGTAACTATAAGGGGTACTCGCATAGCGGAGAGACGATGGATCTTCAGTTTAAAACATCACAAGGTTATAAAGGGCATCAACTGAATTTAAGATAAACGATTGTTTAAGGCGGGAATATGGATATAAACGACCTGAATAAGGCGCCTGACCCAAAAGCGTTTCTTGATCCTGTGTATGCTAAAGATAAACAGGAAAATATTTTGTTGTTGATAGATTCCGAGATGATGGGTGTCTCCGATGAGGAATTCGGCAAAAAGTTGATGTACTCGTTTTTGTATTCCCTGACGGAGATGCCGCCTAGGATCGATTCGATCGTTTTACTGAATAGCGGTGTTAAACTAGTGTTTGGCAATTCAAAAGCGATTGAACCTTTATCTGTATTAAGCGAAGCGAAAGTGAAAATAATTGTCTGTGAAGAGAGTCTCAATTATCACGGTAGCCTGACCAGT
>CAZFUR010000258.1:0-3663 GCA_964522245.1 uncultured bacterium
AAGATAATCCTAAACTGGAAGCCAAATTGCAAACGGTAGACCGGTCTGCTATGACTAAGATTTTTATTGTGATGGGAGTTAATGATATTATTATAATATATCTTGGTATAGTATCTACTCATAAAGTAGCGGGTCCGCTGTATAGATTTAAAAAACACCTTGAAAGATTTAAAGACGGTGACTTTTCTGTCAGAACCAATCTCAGAAAAGATGATATGCTTGGCGATCTTGCCGACGATTTTAACGATACGTCAGATAAACTAGTACATTTTATCGAGAACGATATATCTAAGTCGGAGCTTTTCCTGAAAAAAATAAAAACTATCGATGATAAAATTAAGTCCGGTAAAGCACAAAAAGATGACGTGACCGCTATTTTGGCGGATGTTTCAAACGATATTGAAAAGTATATTTCCTATAAGAAAAAAATTATAAAAGATTAAAAGGAAACCGTATGAGGTGTTTTGTTAATCCTTCATTTAAGGAAGTTAGTGATTTTATCAGCGATGAGCGGGTAAAAAAAGATGTCGCCGATAAAGTGACTGATGTTTTGAGAAATGTTAAGGATAATGGCGATAAAGCTATTTATGAATATACTCTTAAATTTGATGGCGTTGACCTGAATAAAAAAAGTTTTGTTATCGGTAAAGATGAAATATCTAGGGCTGTGTCTAAGGTTGATGCTGAGTTAATGAATGCTCTTGAAACGGCAAAAAAGAATATTGTGAGGTATCACGATCATCAAAAAAGATCAAATTGGCAGTTTGAACTTGGGTATGACTCGTATATTCGCGAATTGAGTATACCGGTGGAAAACGCCGGGATATATATACCGGGTGGGACTGCTCCGCTTGTATCAAGTGTACTCATGACGGTGTTGCCTGCAAAGGTTGCGGGGGTGAAAAATGTGGTTGTATCTACGCCTCCTCAGAAGGACGGTTCTGTTCATGACGGTATATTGGCGGCGTGTGCTCTGTGTGATGTTGATGCTGTGTATAGTATTGGTGGTGCTCAGGCTGTGGCGGCTATGGCTTATGGAACGGAGACTATTCCTAAGGTCAATGTTATTGCGGGACCGGGTAATCAGTATGTTACGGAGGCTAAAAGACAGTTGTTTGGGGTGGTCGGGATAGATATGATTGCGGGTCCAAGCGAGGTTTTGGTGTTGACTGATGAAACGGCTAATCCGGAATATGTGGCGATAGATCTGTTATCTCAACTTGAGCATGGCAAAGATAGCAAAGGAATCTGTATTTCTACGGATAAGGCGTTTCTGGAAAAACTAAAAAAGTCGATCGTTGTTGAAAATAAAAAACTAAAACGACAAGATATTCTGGAAATTTCTATGGAAAAAGGAATCATTCTGATAGAAGTACCTGATCAGAATAAGATGATAGAACTTGCCGATCAGATCGGTCCGGAACATCTTGAAATTATGATGAAAAACGCTAAAACGGTCTCTGAAAAGATAAAAAATGCAGGAGTCGTTTTTATCGGAGAATATACCCCTGAAGCGGTTGGGGATTATATCGCAGGTCCGAGCCATGTGTTGCCAACCGGTGGAAACGCACAGGTTTTCTACGGTTTGTCTGTCTATCATTTTGTCAAAAAAGTTAGCCATATATATTATTCCAAAAATAAACTGGATAAGGAGTATAAACATATCCAAACTATTGCGTTGGCTGAGGGGTTAGATGCTCATTGCGCATCTGTATCCAAAAGGTGCGAGGAATAAGATGAGTTATTTTAGGAAAAACATAGATTCTATGACGCCTTATATACCGGGTATACAGCCCAAAGATTCGCAGGTAGTCAAACTGAATACTAACGAAAATCCGTTTCCGCCAACGGATAAAGTTTTGAAGAAGTTGACGGAGGCTGTCGGGAACAATTTGAGGCGGTATCCGGATCCTAATTGCGATGAATTGAGACGATTGATAGCTAAAACTTATAACGTTGATGCGCAACAGGTTATTGTCGGTAATGGTTCTGACGAGGTATTGGCTCTTATTTTTCGTGCTTGCGTTGATCCCGGTGATAAGGTGTTGTTGTTTTACCCCACTTATACTCTTTATCATGTTATGGCTCAGGCTAGTTGTGCAAAAATACTAGAACACGATTTAGATGATAATTTTGAGATTCCGAAAAATGCTTTTTTAGAAAAATATAAACTCTCTTTGATTCCCAATCCAAACGTTCCGTCGGGGAATTTTATCGATAAGTCGGCAATATCTAGGTTGGCTGAAGATTCGGGAGGTATTTTAGTGGTTGATGAGGCTTACGCTGATTTTGCCGAACAAAATTGTATTGATATGATAAAAAATCATGATAATATCATCGTCACACGGACTTTTTCAAAATCGTTTTCGTTAGCCGGTATGAGAATAGGATTTGCCATAGCATCGGTTGATATCATTTCCGGCTTGATGAAAATTAAAGATTCGTATAACCTGAATAGGTTAAGTTTAGTGGCGGCTCAGGCGGCGTTGGAGGATATAGAGTCGGTGAACAAGAATATTTCACAGATTAAAACTATTCGAGAAAAGTATGCCAAAATTTTGACGGAATTGGGGTTTGATGTTCTAAGCTCTAGTTCTAACTTTTTGTTTGTTAAACCGCCGGATGTTTTGTCTGCGCGAGAATTGTATAACGGTTTGTTGGATAGAAAAATTTTAGTCAGGTTTTTCGATAATCGCAGAGTCGACGAGTATTTGAGGATTACCATAGGGACGGAACAAGAAATGAGTAGATTGTTGGATAATATAAAGGAGCTTTTAGAATGAGTTTAAGAAAAGCTGAGAAGATAAGAAAAACATCTGAGACGGATGTGAAATTGGATTTGGTGGTTGACGGTTCGGGGGAAAGAAACATTAGTACGGGGATTCCCTTTTTCGATCATATGCTGGAGCTGTTTTCTAAACACGGTTTGTTTGATTTAAACTTGAAATCGGATGGCGATGTGGATGTGGATTATCATCATACGGTAGAAGATGTCGGGTTGACTTTGGGGGCGGCGTTTGATGAGGCTTTGGGCAATCGGGCGGGGATATGTCGTTACGGTGAGGCTAGAGTTCCGATGGATGAGGCACGAGTAGAAGTGGCTGTGGATTTAGGAGGCAGACCGTACCTTATTTTTGATGTGGCGAATTCGCACAGATGTATAAAGGATATTCCGATTCAATTGTTTGAGGAGTTTTTTAGGGCTTTTTCTGTGGCGTGTAGAATGAATATTCATATAAAATGTCTGTGTGGAGAGAATACTCATCATATAGTGGAGTCGATGTTTAAAAGTTTTGCGCGTGCTCTTGACCAGGCTACTGCGTATGACAGTAGAACTAGAGACAGCGTTCCGTCTACAAAGGGTGTTTTATGATAACTGTTGTCGATTACGGCATGGGTAATTTAAAAAGCGTAGTCAAAGCACTGCAACATGTGGGTGCTGACGTGTTTTTGACTTCGGATATAGCAAAAATCGAGAAGGCGGGAGCTATTGTCGTGCCTGGTGTAGGGGCATTTGACGATTGTATGAATAGTCTCATCGAAAAAGGTTTGGATGAGGTTATAAAACAACACATTTTTAGCGGTAAACCGTATCTCGGAATTTGTCTTGGTCATCAGATATTGTTTGACAGTAATGAGGAGAGTAGAAATAACTCTAAAGGG